>CBKWFZ010000177.1:0-7041 GCA_966673785.1 uncultured bacterium | reverse complement strand
ATATCCGGGTTATTCCGCAATCGGCAGACTGAAGGGTCTCGGCGAATTGCGCGGGCTTGAGCTGGCAGTGTTCTCACATCTGGAGCAGGAGATGGCCAGTAAGACGATTCACGAAATACAGCGTTCATAAATCCGCGTCTTTAATCACCCGTTGTTGGCTGTTCGAATGCGGCGCCGGTACACGAACACCAGCCATGCCGTTATACCAGCTATAAGCAGTGGCCAGAGATGTGTTAACACGATTAAGGACTGCGTGATGCCGTTAAGCCCCGACCGGAATGCGTTCGCGAATTTTTCTCCAAGCGGTGTTTCCGACACCGATGCGTGGAGGTTCAGGGTTTGATAGATTTCCAGGGTGATCGTGCTGAAAGCAACCTGATCTTTAAGGTAGTTTAAACGGCTGACGGCAGACTCGATTTCTTCCTGCAGTTGGCCTATCTGACGTTCCGCGGCAAGAACATCTTCGACCGTACCTGTCTTATCCCGGAGAATCGTTGTGAACCGATCCAATACTTCGCGTTTGGTAGCGAGCCTTGCCTCGAGGTCGACAAACTCCTTTGTAAAATCAGTCGTTGTTACGGTTCGGAAATCTACGGATTTCGGCTCCCTGTCAATTTCATTTAGGAAAGCTTCGAAATGGGGCGCCTCAATCCTCACAGTTATTACATGTTCGATCCGATCCGGGTAAGATGCCATTTTCGAATCGGCAATGATGGCGGGATACCGTGTTACTGCATTTTGAACGGCCGAAACCGTTTTTGACGCATCGGCGACTTCAAAACGATAAGCTGCTTTTTTCACGAGTTTCCGGGTGTCAATGGCGGAGGCTACCGGGTGCTGATGTTCTTCCGTCATCACTTCGGCGTTTTCGGGGGCGGAATGCATACACGAAAGACATAGTCCTGCCAGCAGAAAAGAAATCCAATTCTGTTTCATTTGTGAACGTATTTTTTTTGCAACAAAGAATCTTACGCTGACCGGGCGTTCAGCGTCAAATTTTAAGAGAGCGGTGGAAGGTCAAATGTGTCCCCGGAATGTGGGGGTTTCCGCATACGAATTGAGGCGGACGAACAGGAAGAAAAAAAGCTGTGCAGGCAGAACCTGCACAGCCGCAGAATTATTGTGCAGTTTGCGTAGTGTCAGCAGCAACTTCAACAGAATCAGTTTCTGCAGGAGTTGTAGACTCAGCAGGTGCAGCTTCTTCCTGAGGAGCAGCTTCTTCAGCAGCAGGCTCAGCAGGCTTGGAAGAACATGAAGCGGCAAATGCTACTACAGCAGCTGCAAAAAATAACTTGATGGTAGTTTTCATAGATTTTGGTTTAAAATTTCACTTTCATACAAAAAAGGGGGGCAGGTAACCCAGTGTTTGAAAAATTTTTACCTTGGGTTACCTTGTTTTTCCTTTTGTATTAAGAACACCCAACGGGATGGCCGAAAACTATTTTGATGAGCTGATTCTCAACGAGATCAGACAAAAAAATGAGGTAGCACTCCGGGAACTGTATAAGACTCATTATCCCATGGTCTACAACCTGATTTGCACCAATAGCGGTACAGAACAGGAGGCAAAGGACATCTATCAGGAGGCTGTTCTGGCATTTTACGAACGGGCGCGGCAGCCTGATTTCGTACTTACCTGCAAGATTAAGACCTACCTCTATGCGGTGTCGAGGCGACTGTGGCTCAAGCGCCTGTGGGAAAAGAAAAGATTTGACGTCAATATCGGGGAAAACGAAGGTTTCCCGGGTATTGAAGAAGAAATAACAGATTTTGAGGAACGAGAGAAGACCTTTGAAGTAATGAACAAGTCGCTGGAACTGCTTGGCGAACCGTGTAGAAGCATTCTCGAGGATTTTTACCTGCGTGACATGAACATGGAGGACATCCGGGAAAAGTTCGGGTACACAAACGCGGATAACGCCAAGAACCAGAAGTACAAGTGTCTCCAACGGCTGAAGAAGATCTTTTTCTCGAATTACGATACAACGATATGACCGACGAGAGTTTAGACAACCTGCTTGATGACTATGCGAAGGGAAAGCTTCCGCAGCAGGACCGCTACCGGGTACAAGAAAGAATGCTTCATGACGAAGCCTTCCGCAGCGCCGTGGAGGAACACGTGCGGATCGTCAACGCAATGCGGATTGCGGGCGAACGCTCACAGGTAAGACAAAAGCTGGCGGGATTCTCCGCGGAAGTTGCGGCGCCCAGACCGGCAGTTAGCACTTCCCGTGGCAACCAGCTTGTTCGAAAATACTGGCCGATGGCTGCGGTGGCCGCCAGCGTTGCGTTGATCAGTATCGTCGGTACATTATTGATGACCCAGTCTCTCGCGACAAAACTCGAGACAAAACAAACGGCGATATATAAAGAGTTACGGAAGAGCTTCGAACAGATCCAGAAATCGCAGACGCGCATGATGGAGAACATCGCGAAGTCAAGCGAAAAATCGACCCCGCCTGGCCGCTACGGTGGTAGCGGATTTTTAGTATCAGCGAATGGCTACGTTGTCACCAGTCACCACGTGGTTGTCGGTGCGGATTCAGTATATATCGAAAATCAGGCATACGGACCGCTGAAAACCTCGGTTGTGATGAGTGATCCGACTAACGATGTCGCTATTCTGCGCATCGATGATCCCGCGTTCAAGTCACCGCGGAGCCTTGCCTATACGGTAAGCGGTGTAGAGGCAAATCTCGGTGAAGAAGTGTTCACGCTGGGTTTTCCGCGTGAGGATATTGTATTCGGCGAAGGTTCGATCAGCGCACTTTCCGGCTTCCGGCAAAATCCCAACGCGTACCAGGTATCTGTCCCTGTTAACCCAGGTAACAGCGGCGGACCACTTTTCAATTCGAAAGGAGACCTTGTAGGGATCATCAGCGGGATCCAAACGGAAACAATGGGCGCCGCATTTGCCATCAAGTCGTCTGTGCTGCTCACCGTTATCGATAGTCTTAAAGCAGATTCTGTAAGCAGCCCCCTTGTGTTGCCGCGGCAGAACACGCTGAAGAGTTTGTCTACAGTGGACAAAGTGAAAAAGTGGAAGGACAACGTGTTCATTGTCCGCGTGTATGCGCCGCGTTAGTATTCGTTTCCCGGAGAATACGAACACAAACCGATACTGATTTCGTCTCGGTTAAGACGTAATTTTACAACGCGCTTATCAGCATTATTTTCTGCACCAACAGTTGCATTTGGTAGCCGTCGCGCGGAGTTTTTCCAGTCAATGCTGCCCGTTCGTTCAAATGATAACTGTCTTTGCAGATTCTGACTTGGGTCATATCTATCTCCCTGTGGTGGAAGTATCTTAAAACTAACAAATGATTATTCCTTCTGATAACTGAATAGACGAACAACGAATCAGAATGGGAGGACATTCCTTGTTGCTATTACATTGCCTAATCAGCATTTTCGGTCAAGGGAAGGGTAGTCATTCAGATGTTCCTTTAACCTGCTTGAATGTGCGGCGACCGGAACATCGGAAAGGCGGAAGATCAAACTTCCGCCTTTTGTATGATACGATGTGATGTGATTATGGGTGTGACAGTTAAAGAGGTCGTAACGCGTGAAGAAATGGATGTGTTCGTCCGTTTTCCTCATCTGTTGTATAACGAGAATCCATACTGGGTTCCCGCCATTGTCAGCGACGAAGTTCACACGTTGAGTCCGCGCATGAACCCTGCCTACGAGAATTGTCGCGCGCACCTGTGGCTTGCCTATCGCAACGGTGAGGTTACGGGACGAATCGCCGGGATCATTGAAAAAACCGGCCGCGGAAAAAAATCATTTGCCCGGTTTGGCTGGATCGACTTCATCGACGACTATGAAGTTTCCGGCGCTTTACTGGCAACAGTGGAAGCGTGGGCATCCAAGCACGCGCTGCGTAGAATCCGCGGGCCAATGGGGTTTACTGCCTTCGATCCGGAAGGAATGCTCATCGAGGGATTCGATCGGCGCGGACTGATGTCAACTATCTATAACTTCCCTTATTATGTAGATCACCTTCGACATCACGCCTATCGACGCGATGCGAGCTGGATCGAGTACGAAGTCGATATCCCGCTTGCCGTGCCGGAAAGGATCGTCACACTTTCGCAGTATGTTACCCGGCGTTACGGCCTCGCTGTAGCGCAGGTGCAGCAGCCTCCTGAATTACTTGATTATGCCGAAGGAATTTTTCGCCTGATCAAAAAGGTTGCCGGGGGCAGAGCCGAAACGGGGTTCATCGGTGAGCGGCAGCTGAACTTCGTGCTCGACCAGTTTTTCACGTTTATCGATCCGGATTTCGTTTCCATTGTTGTTGATAAAGACAATCGCGTGCAGGCTTTCGCGATGTCAATGCCTTCCCTGACCGATGCCCTTCGGAAGTCCGGCGGAAAAATTTTCCCCTTTGGCTGGTACCATTTCTACAAAGCTTTCCGGAGGAATTCGGTCGCCGACCTGTACCTGATGGCGGTTGATCCGTCAAGACAAAATCAGGGATTGAGCGCGCTGTTGATTGAGGATCTTATTTTGAAGTTCAACAAGCACCGGATTAAAAAGGCCTACACACATCCGATCAGCGAGAGCAATTTAACGCTGTTACAATTCTGGAAAAAATTCGGCCCCGTTGAATTCAGACGTCGCTGCTGTTTTACAAAAGCAATTCATCGGAACTAAGCATTCTTTCATTCTGCAATTCACGGTTTCGTTTCTGATGCGGATAATAATCCTTTTCTGCCGTGACTGTAGTCATAGCGATATTGACGGTCAGGTGCGATGTTTAATACATATAGATCAAGGAATTATCAAACACCCGGATTATGAAAACAACACCTAAGATTTTGCTGGGAACGCTGGCAGGTTTGGCCGCCGGTGTAGCAATCGGAATGCTAATTGCCCCTGAAAAGGGTTCGACGCTTCGGAAAAACATTATCAAAAAAGGAGATGACCTTGCCGATGCAGTTGAAGGAAAATGGAATGAAGTTGTTCAGGGCGTAGCGGGGAAGTTCTCGAAACGCAAAGAAACGGACGTTATGTCGGGCCGGAAACAGGAAGTTGAGGCATAGACCCGGTAAGTTATTAAGATAAGGACCAGTCTCGGCTGGTCTTTTTTTTATCCGAATGTTGGCTTTTCGTATTTTCCGCTGACAGCGGTAATCTTGATTCTGAAATAAATCGCACGTACATCTCTTTCAACGATCATGGGCGGATTTGAATCACGCGGAGGGCGTTTTGCACTGGAGCTTACAACGAGCGGCTCGGTAAGTTCATTGAGGAGGTAAGCGGCGGCCTTTTTTGCAGCAGTTGTTTTCAGCTCTTCGAACTGGCCTGTTACTACCACCGATCTCCAGCTGGCCATTGTGTCGATCTCATCTACGAGCATGCAAACCGCGGGATTTTTGCGCATGAACTTGATCTTTTGTCCCTCCTGGGAATGCGCGTAAATGTAATTACCATCGTGTACATAAATGATGGGGATTACGTAAGGTATGTTTTTGTTGCAGCACGCGAGCCTTCCCACGACGCCGGATGAAAGCACGCGTTCAATTTGTCGCTTGGTGAGTTCTCCGATCATTGTTGTGATTTTTTTGCCTGAGAGGTTCCTTTGTTTATGCCTGGAGGGAAGGTCGCTAGTATTTTTTGAACGGAAGTTCGAACGAGTTTCGTCACATCATCGCTGTTCCTGATGTTCTCAAGCGGTGCCACGGCCCATCCCCGCCAGAGGAGTGCGCCGGTTCGCGCATCCATGAAGTCGAGTATCAGGGTTCCTTCCGCGTATTGGTATAACGAAGGTGCAGCGTTGGGCGGCATCGTGCGTTGTGGCATTTCGTGGGGCAGCACGATGGTCCTTCCTTCGACGACGATGTGATAATGAACTGTAAGATCCGACGAAACGGAATCGAGGGTATATCCCTTGTCCACAAGCACAGCGTCAGTTGCCGCGGTGATGCGTTTGTCGTTGAGCTCATTGTAATAAAGTGGATGCAGGGATTGTTCCAGCGGGTCGACAGCATCCCAACGGTATGTTGCGTAGGCCCGACCGCGGAACGTGGGGTCCGAATCATAATACACGAGTATGTCGCGGCTGCAGGAAAGGGCAGTGAGTAGCAATGACAGGGTCGCGACAATCTTTTTCATACGCACCTCCGGAAAGGGAAGGCTGACGACCCGGACCCGGTGTCAGCCTTCTTTTCATCACAGTTTCTGACCGCTACACGAATATTTCGGTATCGATCGAAATCTGGTTCTCCACGTTGTAGACGCCAGGTGAAGCCCAGGCAACCTTTTCAGCCTCTTCTTTTTCTGCCCAGGATCTCACCGTTCCGAATAGCCTAACCGTATTCCCGGTCGTATCTACGCGAATTGTAGACGCGTCCAGGTTGGCGCTTCGGTGGAACGCAGCTGTGATTTTTTGTTTGATGTCCTTCTCATCGATAAGATGAGACTTAACCCTGATATTATTGGTGATTCCGCGGATACCTACGAGGTCTTCGATAGCCGTCTTTGCAGAGCGCCGTTCGAATTCCCATTCAACGGTTCCGTCAAGGTAAACCCAGCCGTTGTCGACCTTCACCTCGATCCTGTCTTCGTTCACGCTGGAGTTCCACATCAGGGCGTTGCGGATGGCCTTGCCAAGCTCAGTATCGCTCTTGTTTATGGCGGCGGGCAGCCGTACTTCGACGTCCACAGCAACGACTTTAACACCAGCCACACGCTGCGCTGCCCTTTCGGCGGCAAGCTTACGCGAGTAGGTATCGACTTCACCCGACAGGGTAACAACACCATCGCGCGCCGATACACCGATTTCGGTTGCCACATTCTTTAATTGCGGATCCCAGCGTATCTCGGCCATGACATCCTTCTGGAGTTGATCATCAGTTTTCATCATACCAGAGTTATAAGTTGAATGATCGCGACGAACTATCCGACGGAGATTTTCTTCACCGGCTGAACCGGAGCTTCTTTGGCTTTCGGAACCGTCACGCGGAGGATGCCATTCTCATATTTGGCGTCAATCGAGCCCTCCTTGACGTTTTCCGGAAGTGTGAAGGACCGTGC
>CBKWFZ010000176.1:0-7051 GCA_966673785.1 uncultured bacterium | reverse complement strand
ATACGGGAGTCTATGTCTTTTATCATGAATACAAAAAGGAGACGGAGAAACTCCGACGTTACATCAGCTCGGTTTTTCAATTTATGTTAATGGTGGGTTCGGTCGTTGGTATTTTTTTCCTGCTGATGGGCGACTTTCTGTTCGAGACAATCCTTGACAATAAAGAGCTCTCTTTTTATCCGTTCGGAATCATGGCTGTAGCAACCGGAATCTTCCAGTCACTTTTTAAGGTGCACAGTAATTTGCTGCAGACTTCCGAACGGCCAGGGTTATTTTTTTGGGCGAACCTGCTTTCCTTTTCATTGATCGCCGGATTTACGATCCTGGGTCTTGAACTGTTTCCTCAAACGTTGTGGGGCCCAATCGGAGGACGCTTGTTGGCTGCCGTCTTGTCAGCAGTCTGGGTCCTTGGGCGGATCTATTTCCGGTTCGGTTTCCATTTTGATTTCGCCATTCTGAAAGAATCATTTCCTTTCAATCATCCATCATTGATTTATCAGCTCCAGCAATGGTCGATGAACTATTTTGACCGTTTTATCATGGTCTTCTTTCTGCCACTGCCGACCATCGGAGTTTACGACTTTGCGGTGAAATGTATGCTTGCCCTCGAGTTTGTTATCAGCGGCTTGTACAATTCATTCTATCCTAAAGTGATCGGTATCGTCATGACTCAAGAGCAGAAAACCTCTGTGCCGGAAATCAATCGTTACTATCATGGCCTGATTGCGGCTATTATGGTACTCGTGTGCCTGGCGATCATAGGGTTTTCTTTCATTATCGATATCGGGATTATAAAGGCAGGTTATGAAGATTCGATTCGATATCTTCCGTTGATCGGAATCGTGTATCTTGTCAGGGCAATACGGATATATTTTGCAATGCCTTATGGCGCGCTGAAGTATTCAAAACCACTCCCGTTGATTTACCTGTTTGTTTCGTTCCTCAAGATTGGTCTGATCATTCTCTTCATCGGAAAATTTGGTGTATATGCGGTCATCGGGGCTGCTGTGGTGAGTACGTTCTTTGAAATCTATCTGCTCTGGTACGCCATCCGGAATCGCTTCCGTTTTCGATTTAACAAGCTCAAGATATTTGCCGCTCCGCTGGTATTGGCCGGTTGTATCGGAGCGTTGCACACGCTTAATTTATTTGAATCTTATATCGCCTATATTTTTTACCTCTTAACATGTTTCTTCGTTCTCATGATTTTGTACCGGAAGGAACTTCGTACGATCAAGGAAGGGAAACTACTGCGCTAAAAACCACATCGATGAACCGACAGATCATTGCACAATCGCTTATTGACAAATTTGGTTTCGAGACCTATATGGAGATTGGAGTCCAGCGGGCAAAGAATTTTTTCTCGGTAAAAGCGCCGCGAAGGATTGCCGTTGACCCTGTTTTTAAAATTGGCCTGCAACGCAGGTTGAAAAATCTGCCAACCTTCTTTCGCGACCATTTTTTTGAAATGACCAGCGATGATTTTTTCCGGGACCAGGCTGCCAAGGTGTTTGCGGACCGGAAGATTGATGTTGCGCTGATCGACGGTCTGCATACCTATGAACAGGTTATGAAAGATTTCGAAAATTGTCTCGACTATCTTTCGGCACAGGGGTTTATTCTTTTTCACGACTGTAATCCTGCGACAAAGGAGGCCGCCGATTACGCCCACTCACCCGAGGAGATCATGGAAAAATTCCCGGGTAAAAGTCCGGAATGGAATGGTGACGTCTGGAAAGCGATTGCGCATATCAATGCGGCATATCGTGATATCGAGATTTTTGTAGTTGATTGTGACTATGGCGTCGGAGTTGCCACGCGGAAGCCCGGGGGCGGAGCTAAGTTAAAGATCGATCCGGGAGCGATCCCGAGCCTTGGTTACGATGATCTTGAAAAAAATCGAAGTACTTTCTTGAATCTGAAGCCAGCCGCATACTGGAATGACTACCTTAGATCATCCTGACCGCGTAATCGTCGTAATTGTTACGTACAATGGTGCCGCATGGATTGGCCAATGCCTCACGTCAATCATGGAGGGGAGACGGGTGCCCTCGATAATTGTTGTAGACAATGCCTCGACGGACGAGACAAAACAAATCGTACGTCACGGGTTTCCTCAGGTTACGTTGATTGAAAACGAATCAAACCTGGGTTTCGGGCAGGCCAACAATGCCGGGATCCGGGAAGCAATGCGGGCAAAGGCTGATTTTATATTCCTGCTCAATCAGGATACCACTGTTAACGAAGAGACTGTCGTCAGGCTACTGGATGCATTTCGACGTGCAGAGAAACGGTATGGAGTAATATGCCCGGTGCATCTCAATGGTTCAGGGACAGCACTTGATTTCGGCTTTGCATCGTATTTAACAGAGCATTTTCCTGGCCGTGACGCAGCTGACTTAATTTCGGACGGCGATGCGAATATTGTTGAGGTTGCCTTTGTCAATGCGGCGGCGTGGATGATTCGGTCCGAGGTCTTTCGTGAAATTGGAGGTTTTGCCCCGCTGTTCTTTCACTATGGCGAGGATCGGGACTTTGTCAGCCGGCTCCGTTTTCACGGACTGAAGATTGGTGTTGTTGCCGGTTGCACAATCCGGCATCATCGCGAAGCGCGCGATATGGATGTTTTTTCCTGGCCGGCTTCAAAGATGAAACGGTATTATTACACTGGCTGGTTGTCGCGCGCGTGTGATCTGAGCAGAAATTTTCCGGCAGGGTGGTTTAATGGACTGCGTTGGGCCTTTAGCGAGGCCGTTGCGGCAATGCTGAAAGGCAAATTTCTCGTCAGTGCAGCGGTATTCTTTGCTTTAAAGAGAATAATTCGCGCGATACCCGCAATCCGTGAACACCGGAAAGCTGTGAAAGATCCGATTCCGTATAGTTTTCTTTCGTGAGTGTGCTTAGTCGGAATTAGGGGAATGAACGTTTTTGAATTGGTAAATCATTGCATTATGATTGTAAACACGGCAAGTTTTAGCGAATGAGACGAATTGGAATGGTACTCGATGCTCCGTTTCCCCCTGATTACAGGGTTGAGAAGGAGGCAATCACCTTGCTCCAGGCGGGGTTTGAAGTATTCCTTTTCTGTCTTCATTACGGAAACCGTTTGGAAGAAGAGGAATATAAAGGAGTCCACCTGCGACGGTATCCATTTAACAAACTTGAATACAAATTTTCAGCGCTTGCATACACGGTCCCACTCTACCGGTTTTTCATGGCGTCCAAGATTCGTGACTTCATCCGGCGAAACGCGATTGAAGTATTGCATATTCATGACATGGTTATTGCCGAGGCGGCAATGGTGGCTGCACGGGATTCCGGTTGTCGTATTGTCCTTGATTTGCATGAGAACAGACCAGCGATCATGAAAGAGTACCGGCACCTCAACAGGTTTCCCGGAAAATATCTCATTAATCTTGAAACCTGGAGCAGAAAGCAGGAGGAACTTGTAAGGAAGGCCGACAAAGTTGTCGTTGTGACGGAATTAGCGAAGGACGAGTTGGTCATGTCTACCGGCAGGATGCCTGATGACATTGCTGTCGTTCCGAATACGCCGTCGGTTTCCTTCCTGGATCAACCGGTTGATCGTGATGTTCTGAAGCGCATGGAGGGCACGTTCAACCTTTTATACATAGGTGATACGTCAGAAAGGCGCGGCACTGCCGAAATGCTTCATGTGGTCCGGTCACTAAAGGACGAGATCCCTGAAATAAGGCTGTGGCTTGTCGGAAAAAGTTCCTTTGATCCGGAATTGATGCGCATGGCAGCAGCGCTGTCCATCCGGCAGTATGTTCATTTTGAGGGTTGGCAACCGGAGGCATTGTTTCCGGGTTACATCGCGGGCGCCGACGTGTGCCTGTCTCCGTTAAGACGAAACCAGCACCATGATACGACCTATGCCAACAAGGTTTTTCAATACATGGCGATTGGACGCGCGACGATTGTGAGCGATTGCACGGCACAGGCGCAGCTTATTTCGCGGGAGAACGCAGGCCTCGTTTATCCGGCCGGGTCCCATCAAGACCTACATAATGCGATCATCAGGTTGTTCCGTGATGAGCAGCTAAAAAATAAGCTCGGCGAGCATGGTCGGCTCGCGGTCCGGCGTGAATGGAACTGGGAGAATACGAGTAAGCAGTTGTATAAGATATACTCCGATCTGGAGGGAGGGGCGGGAAAGCGTACTCAATCAAAATAAGTGCGGGCGAGCGCAGGGTCGAACCAAACTATCTCTAAACGAGAACTTCTTATAGTTTGCGTGCGATGGAATCAAACTCCCTTAACCCTTCCCGCATTCTCCTTCACAAAACTCGCCCACGATGCCGTCTTAGGTTTGTTGCTGCCCTTCTGATAATGATGACAAAGCGCTACCGCCAGCGCATCCGTTGCATCGAAAAGTTTGGGAACATCTTTCAGTTTGAACTGCATCATCAGCATTTTCGCGACCTGTTCCTTCGAGGCGTTCCCGTTACCTGTTACAGACTGCTTCACCTTCTTCGGCGCATATTCCACAATCGGTATCTCGCGGTATAGCGCCGCGGACATCGCCACGCCCTGAGCCCTGCCGAGTTTAAGCATGGATTGAACATTCTTTCCATAAAAAGGGGCTTCCAGGGCGACCTCGTCAGGTTTGTATTCATCAATGAGATTGAGCACACGTTCGAAGATCTTCTTTAGCCTCAGCTCGTGCCCTTCGTATTTGGACAGGTGTATGACCCCGTATTGTAAAAGCGAAATCCTGGACTTCTCTATCAGGATGAGCCCGTAACCCATGATGTTGGTTCCGGGGTCGAGTCCCAGAATAATTTTCTCCCGAATCGTTTTTCCCACGGCGAAAGTTAGGCAGCCGCCGGAAATTTGGGAAATTAGCGCGCCATGATTTACGTGTTGCTTTGTATTTTCGGAGTCTATTACCTGTTTCTCCTGCTGCTGATATCGGGCTGGCAGCGCGCCGTCGGCGGGCAGAGGACGGCGACGGGGACGTTGGCAGAACTGGTTTCCGTGATCGTTCCATTTCGCAATGAGGCGGATAACCTGCCGCGACTCATTGAGGCATTATCCCGGCAGACATGCACACGGTTCGAAACCATCCTGGTTGACGATCATTCGGAAGACGGTGGCTATGCATTGGCCGACGAACTTATCCGGGGAAAAAACGACATTCGTCTCGTTCGCAGCAACGGGACCGGCAAGAAACAAGCGCTAACGACCGGGATAGACGTTGCGCGAGGGGGCATCATCGCCGTTACCGATGCCGACTCGGTACCTCCGCCGGGGTGGCTGGAGACGCTTAGCAGCTATTTTTCTGATCCGAATGTGAAACTGGCCTTCGGCACCGTGCGAATTATGCCGGGGAGTGGGATCTGGCACGCGCTCCAGGAAATGGAGTTCTGCTCGGTCCTCGGTACCGGCGTGGCGATGCATGCCTGGAATATGCCGGTTTTCTGCAATGGCGCGAACCTGGGATTTCGAGCGGACGCGTTCCGGGAAGTTCGTGGCTATCAGGACAACCTCCATATTCCGTCAGGGGACGACGAATTTCTGCTTAGGAAAATATCCGCACGCTACCCGAACGCAGTCCGGTTCATGAATGAGCCGGAAATCGTGGTGGATACACCGGCGCAACCAACGCTCGCATCGTTCGTAAGTCAGCGGATCAGATGGGCGGGCAAATGGCGTTACACCGGATCGATAGCCACAATTGTCACAACATTGCTCATGGTCCTCGTCCAGGTTGGATTTATTGCGCTTGTAGTGATCGGGATATCAGGGATTCATGCTAAAACGGTCCTGTTTCTGATCCTCGGGAAGGCATTCCTTGAATTCATCCTGATTTTTAATGTAGCAACACATTTAGGTACACGTATTCGTCCGGCTTATTTCATCATGCTGCAGGCAGTTTACCCGTTTTACGTGCTGCTTACCGGTATCCTCGCAACATTTTCATCCTACACATGGAAAGGTCGAAATCTTCGCCCGAATGGTGCAACCGGCAGTCGGGTTTAGGCCCCACGTGTATTAATTTATTCCTACATTTGAGTGGACGATTATGGAGTTACTCGACATACGGAAGCAGTTTGAGATTAAGGAGTTGGAACTCAACGCATTGTTGGAGATCACACAGGCGATCAATAACAACTTGCCGGAAGAGTCGCTTTACAAGATCTACAACTTCACCCTCCGGTCGAATCTCAATATCCGAAAGCTTGCGCTATTTGTGCTCGACGATGAATGGAACTGCAAGGTTCAGTTCGGAACAGTCTGCAACTATTCCGAAGTAAAACTGCTGCCGGAGTTCAAGACGATCCAGCACATCGCTCACCTTCGCACATTCAAAGAATGTGAATTCCGTGAATTCGATCTCATCATACCCGTCGCCCACAAGAGCCAGACACTCGCACTCGTTTTTGTTGGCGGCCTTGACCAGAACGGTGAAAGTTATGAAAACGAGGATGGCGTAAGATTCATTCAGGCGCTTAGCAATATCATCATCGTTGCAATCGAGAATAAAAAACTTGCCCGCAAGCAACTTGAACAGGAGGCACTCAGAAAGGAGCTCGAGATTGCCAGCGATGTTCAACAGTTTTTGTTTCCTGAAAAACTTCCGGATACACCATTTCTCAAGGTTGAAGCGAGCTATCTGCCACATGACCGTGTCGGTGGCGACTATTACGATTATATTCCGATCAACAAGAACCAGTTTCTGATATGCGTTGCCGACGTGAGCGGAAAGGGTATCCCTGCGGCGCTGATGATGTCAAACTTTCAGGCATCGCTGAGAACACTGGTACGGCTTACGCCCAACCTCGTGGACATCATTGAAGCACTGAACTATCAGGTGCTCGAGAATACCAAGGGAGAAAAGTTTATAACCTTCTTTGCCGGCATTTACGACATCCAGCTAAAAACGATGGTCTACGTGAACGCCGGCCACAATCCCCCTATATTATGGGATAGGAAGAACGGGATCCGCCTGCTGGAAGATGGTTCCACGGTGCTTGGCGCGATGCATCCGCTTCCTTTCGTCAATGAGGGCTTTATCACTGACCTT
>CBKWFZ010000175.1:0-7061 GCA_966673785.1 uncultured bacterium | reverse complement strand
AGGTTCGCGAACGCGCCAGAATGAGTACTCATGCGAAAGGCATCTCGGAGGGTAGCCTGGCCTATGAGCCATTCACCTCCGATGAAATCCAATCAAGATTGCCAGCGGTGGTTGCAACCGGTAATGAATTGCTTGAGGCGATCTATCATGAACGACGCGTCGAACTTGCGATGGAGGGTCTGCGGTATTACGACCTGGTCAGAACGGGAAGGTACCTTGAAGCGCTGGAGGAAAAATATGGAAGCAGCGTCGTCGCTGATTGCATGGCACGTTCGATCCAGGAGGGAAGCATAAATCCCATCCCTGTGATGCCGATCCCGCTTAATGAGGCCCAATCCTGGAACCTCCAACAGAACCCGGGTTATAATTAAAAAATGAATGGCGGAGCGCAATACGGATTGCCTCCTGATGATAAAATTTTGAACAAAATGGAATACGAGAAATCAAACAGAAGAATCTGGCAACCCGGATGGCTGGTAATACTCACCCTGGCTGCAGTCCTTTCATGCTCGGACGAGAAGGAATTCTCAGAGGACTACGATATCAACTGGCCCGCGCCGGTTATCAATGAACTTAGTGCCGACGAGGTGATGATCGACGACGTGGTGACCGTTGTTGGTACGGGTTTGGATAAGACGACCCGGATCACGCTTTCCGGAGAAGCGTGCGAAATCGTGGAGGGTTCCGCGACGGCGACGGAAATTAAGTTCAAGGTGGCGCGCCGTGCGAAGACAGGCAAGATCGTCATCGAGAACGTGTATCGACGCTATGCGATTACATCCTCGTCGTTGGTTGTGAATTATCCCGAAGTTGAAGTAACAAGCTGGCCATCCACCTTGTACGTAGGAAAAGCGTTTACATTGGAGGGAACGAATGTCGATCTGATCACGCAGGTGATCGTAAAGGACTCTGTGATCGATATCAGGAACCCATCGTCGGATAGCAAGATCGTTGTACCCACTTCCTCGCTTGGATTAAAGGCCGGTGAGACTGTTTCCATCAAGGTCGTCAGCCTGGGGCCGATCGATGTATCTGAAGTTACCGGCATTCCTGTCGAAGCCGAGCAGCCCCTTGTCGTTTTCAAAGAGCCGATCGTATTATGGACTTTCGAGGACGCTGACCCGACGGTTACCGACGCGGGAAACATGGCAGCGGTCGATTATGGCCGGAACCTGAATTCAGTGCCAACGAAGCGGGGAAGCAATTTCTTCAGTGTGAAGACGAAGGCTCCGACGGGAGGCTGGACGAACTTCGTCTACATTGAGAAAGAAGGACCGTTTGATCTCAGTGAATTTACCGATCCGCATCTTACGCTGCTTGTCAATACGAATGGGAAACAAGGGTATATCAATCCGTTCTTTACCCAGAACGGATCTGAGAAAGACAACCACTTCACGAACCCCACCGCAAACGACAAGGCTAAATACGGTGACGATTACAGGATCATAACGGACGGATGGGAGTGGAGATCATATCCATTGAGCAAGCTGTACGCTGACTTCACGGCGAATGGAACATTTGATAGGGTGAGGATGAGGTTCACATCAGGCAACGTCGGAAATTCAGGATCTAATGAGGATTTCGAGATCCATGTCGATCAGATCATGATCACCGACGGATTGCAATTGCCCGTCGAAAAACTGTGGGACTTTGAGGATGACGCATTTGTTTGGGACAACAGTCTTAGTCCCACTTACGGCATTAACGGAAGCGCCGTCGGTCTCGGCGAAGGACAAAAGTACTTTACAGTGAGTAAAGGGGGCGTGACTTCATGGCAGTGGCAAGGGGCTATCGTCAAAAATCAGAGCATCGATCTGAGCACCTGCGATGATCCCCACATCAGCTTCCTGATCAACACGGGGAGCAATCGGGGCTTCGTGCAGATAGAGGTATTCCAGAACGCGACGAAATGGGGCGGCAGCCCCGAGTCGGTGAACTACCTGTACGATACCGAGGGCCAATGGAAGCCGGTCACCGTTCGGCTCAAAGGTTTGTTTAGCAATTGGGGCGGCGATGCGTCTGAATTCGACGCTTCAGGGGTGCTTGATTACGTGAAGATCGGATTCACAACAGGAAATGTTGATGGAGAAAACTATGAGGTGAATATCGATCAGGTATATCTCTCCGATGGGGGAATGTGGTAGGATGTTTGACTGAATGGTTGATGCAGCGGCCGGGCTGAGGTTTTTCACAACTCACGCCCAGCCCTGCATCATTTGTTAGTGATCAAAGGTCCCGATAAAATTTTTTTTGAAAAGTCAAACCCATGCATTTCATTTTTGCGAGGCTGCGATGTTCCATAAGGCGTATTGCACAAAAACCAAGAGCAGAAAAGATGATTCTATTGTCTGAGATCTTACTCACAGCGGTTACAGTTTTCGTGGTTTATCTGCTTATCGTATTTATAGCTTAACCTTACATCGACGGATTTCGTCCTTCTCCGGAACATGACGAAGTTTTATATTTGTGAATGGTCGCAGTTGCGTCGCGTCCATTCCCGAATTAAAAATTAAACCAGCGCGTCGTCGCTGGACACCATCTGCCAGACTTGCTTATGCGCATTAGAATTTCTTTGTTGTTTTTAATGCTCAGTTGCCAGTTGTCAGCTCAGGAAATTAAATACTCATTCGACAAGCTGACAATTCACGACGGTCTCTCGAACAACGAGGTGTCATCGATACTTCAGGATAAAAGAGGCTTTGTCTGGATTGGGACTGCTGAAGGGCTTAATCGCTACGATGGAAGTTCGATCAGGGTTTATGAGAACAATTCACGCGATCCGCGGAGCCTGGTGCACAACGAAGTGGCCTGCCAATATATTGATCGCAGCGGAAATCTCTGGGTTGGTACAAACGGCGGCGTAAGCCTGTATAATTCCACCTTTGATAACTTCATTAATTTCCCTCTGGATGAAGTCCGGAGCCGGGGTATATCGTACACGCGAACAAAGGGATTTTTCGAGGACAGTGACCACAATCTCTACGTTGGCATGGAGTCAGGTTGGATTTATCGGTTCAACCCGGAGACGAAAAACCTTGATCTGTTCGATACGCTGCGATTTCGTGAGATAACCACATCAAAAATAACTGCCCGGAATCGACTGTTGATCGGAACACTTAATGGGCTTATGATGAGTGACCTGATCTCGGGGGAAACGGAGCGCATTCTTGAAGGAAGGCCGACGGACATCGTGCTCGTTGACGGAAATATCATCTGGATCGGAGTTCGTTCGGGTGGACTTTATCAATACGATCTTCTCACAGAAAAGCTGACTCAGATTCCCTCAGAAACGCCACGACACAATAATATCTGGGGTTTGTTCAAGGATTCGAAGAACAACGTATGGGTTACTGGCGGGGTGATGCGTATGTATGACAGGGAAAAGGAAGAGTTTATTACAATAGCAGACAACGATCACACCCTCGGGACCGCGGGGACGAGCGCGTTTCTCGAAGACGCCGATGGAAACTTTTGGATCAGCGTCTACTATGGCGGAGTTCGTATCGCCAGGAAGGCCCCTCAATTCAACTTCTATGGATCGGAAAACAGTTCGGGACCGAAACTGTCAAGCAAGGTTGTTTCGTCAATCAGTATGGATGAAGGTAGGAACCTTTGGGTTGGCTACTACGAAGGAGGAATCGATATCATTAACAGGGAAACCGGCACGGTAAGTTCGATAAGACCCGTAGACAAACGATACAATTTGCAGCCTGGGTCGGTCTTCATGATCGAACAGGATTCTGACGGCGAGATGTGGGTTGGAGCATACCGGGTTGGGTTGCACCGGTTCAATGCTTCGAAAAGTATATTTGAAGTTTATCGCCCCAGTCCGGCCACAGCGGGAGCCATTGCCAGCAGCGACGTGCGCTCAATGATTGAATATGCACCGGGTACTCTCTGGTTTCTTACACATAGCCGTGGCATTGACTTTTTCCAGAAGGCTTCCAGTCAATTCACGCACTATCGCCAGCCCAATCCCGAGGTAGTCATGGACGAATGGGGCTTTCAGCTTCTGAAAGATAGTCGGGGAGACGTGTGGTACGGAGCGTCCAGCGGACTATTTCGGATTTCGGGTGATGACAAGACACTGGCTTTATTTGACAATGAGTCCGGCGACTCAACCAGCCTTTCAGATAATTCAGTCAATTGTATCTATGAAGATCACAACGGGGATGTATGGGTCGGTACGGCGAACGGACTGAATCTGCTTAACAAAGATGGCTCCGGTTTCCGTCACTTTACCAAGAACCACGGTTTGCCGAATAATGCGATCAATGCGATCAATGAGGACGGGAAGGGAAATCTTTGGGTAAGCACAAACAAAGGGTTGTTCTCTCTGCGGCTTGATCAGTCCGGAGCGGCCGTCGTAAGAAACTACGACTTTTCAGATGGGTTGCTCGATCAGCAGTTCTATCCCCGCGCGACTTTCAAGGACAAGAAGACCGGTGTGCTGTACTTCGGCGGAATTTCCGGGATCACCTGGTTTCATCCTGACAGTATCAGGGAGCGTTCACCGACACTGAATGTTGTATTAACCAATTTTTATCTGGGTGGACAGCCAGTTGACCCCGGGGCAGAAGACTCTCCATTGAAAGAGCATATCAGTAGCAGCCAGGCCGTCGAATTAAAACATGATCAGAAGGTCATCACATTTGAATTCGTGGCACCATACCTCGCCGGCATGCGGAAGGTCCACTACTACGCCTATATGATGGATGGTTTCGATAAGGGATGGAATAAAATCGGCAGGGAACAAAAAGCCACCTATACGAACCTTGATCCCGGTGATTACACTTTTAAAGTAAAAGCCTCACATAACGGTGTAGATTGGGCAAGCCCGGAGACTTCGGTTCAGGTTGTGATTCTTCCTCCCTGGTGGAATACGACATGGGCGAAGCTGATTTACTTCGCTTTCGTGCTTGTGTTGTTATTCATTTATCGAAAAGTATCCCTGAGGCAGGCGAACCTGCTGCACAATCTGAAACTGGAACGCATCAGGCGCGAAAATATTGAGAAGCTCAATCAGGCCAAGCTTGAATTTTTCACCAACATATCGCATGAATTCCGTACACCGTTGACGTTGATACTTGGTCCGCTGCATACGTTACTTGAGAGCAGGCGTGGCGGGAAGCTGTTCCGCGATCAGTTGGCGGTCATCAATAGCAATGCGCAACGCCTTCTGAGTCTGGTGAATCAACTTTTGGATTTCCGGAAAGTAGAGTCCGGGAGCATGAAGCTGGAAGTCAGAGAGGATAACATCGTTCGATTCGTAAGGGAAATCAAGATTGCATTCGATCCGCTTGCTGAGGAGATGGATATCGATTTTACCTTATCGTCAGAGAAACCGGTGATGTCACTTTGGTTTGACCGGTATCAGTTTGAAAAAGTGTTTTTCAATCTTCTGTCCAACGCTTTCAAGAATACTCCAAGAGAAGGGAAAATATCTGTGGAGTTGTTCGACAAGGGTGACCAGGTGCTGGTCCGGGTATGCGACACGGGAAGAGGGATCCGCGAAGAACATTTCAACCATATTTTTGAATCTTTTTTCAGTCACTACGACGACCACCGTCAGGCCAGCACAGGGATCGGGCTTGCGTTGGCAAAAAGCCTGATTGAAATGCATCACGGAAAGATCGGCGTGGAGAGCAGGGAAAATGAGTTTACTCACTTTTCTGTATGGCTTAGAAAAGGTAAAGACCACTTCGATCAATCGGAGATCGCTGTCGATTCGATTCAGGCGTCGGATTCGATTCGCTTGTACCCGGAACTACCCGATAGCGGCTTGAAGGACCAGGAACCTGTTGAAACCGCCAGAGAGCTTGATCAACTGCCGAAGATCCTGATCATTGAAGACAATGCAGATGTACGGACCTACCTGAAGTCGATGTTTGAGTTTGATTACGTTGTTTTGGAAGCATCCGACGGAAAGGAAGGTCTTGATGTTGTGAATTCGTACATTCCCGATGTTGTAGTCAGTGATGTGATGATGCCTGAAATGGATGGAATGGCTTTCTGCAAGGCGGTAAAGTCAAACGTGCGAACATCACATGTACCCGTTATTCTTCTGACCGCCCGTACGTCGATGGTGTACGCTATCGAAGGGTTGGAGAAGGGTGCCGACGATTATGTAACCAAGCCTTTTCATCCTAAGGTGCTGCAACTGAAAGTACGTAACCTGCTCCGTGCGCAGGAGTCCATGCGTCGCGCATTCAGCGATAATGATGTACTCCAGATCGAACCTAAAGCCGTTGTCCTGAATTCGATAGACGAGAAATTTATCACCGAGGTCTTCGAAGTTATTGAAAAACACATTTCAAATCCGGATTTCACGGCGGAGGTCCTCGGCCGCGAAGTAGGGATGAGCCGGGCGCAACTTTACAGAAAGATTCGGGCTGTTTCAGGGCAATCTGTGAATGACCTCGTGAAGACATATCGGCTCCGTAGGGCAGCACAGTTGCTGAAATTAAGGCAACTGAATGTCGCGCAAGTCACCTATGAGGTTGGGTTTACCGATCTTCAGTACTTTCGGGAGTGTTTCAAGAAGTTTTTTGGTGTGCCGCCGTCGGAATACCATTCGTCTCTCGACGAAGACGTAAAAGCAAAAGGTACCTGACTGTGAGTGTCCAACCAGATGCGGAGAGGCTAGACCTGTCGCCATGAGCAATCCGTGTCGTAAAACCCTTCTGTTTTACGCCAATTTCGGCTATCAGAACCGTGATACGATTTCCCTTGCAGAATGAGTCATTTACCTGCGACTGATTCGCCTTCGAACTTCAATATTTAAGCACTATTCCGTCCTGGGAGAGATGGTTGGCCATCGGTAGGTCGCGGAAATGGAAAGTGTCCGGCGACAGATCGAATTGACCGTCAGAAATGAAAGAATTATGATCCGAGTTTGTTTAAGTATTTGCTTTTGGGTGACCATTTCGATCACCGCGTCCGCACAGGCAGGAGAGTTTACCGACAACTTCGACGACGGCGTGCTGGCCCCGCATTGGGTGACGACCGGGACAACGTTCTCGCTGTCAGAAGCCGATGGCGTTCTTAAGATCCAGTACGAC
>CBKWFZ010000174.1:0-7069 GCA_966673785.1 uncultured bacterium | reverse complement strand
GTAAAACTAATACCGAGCCCATTGTAGGACGACGCCTTCAGTTCAGGCCTGCCGGTGAGCTGAACAACGATACTGTAGTAACGGACTGCGCTGTCGTATTTTGCATTCTGTAAAAATTGCCAGGCTACCTTAACCGCAGTTTTCGCCCGGACTTCATCGGTAAGCGTTCCCGTGTGAAGTACATGGATCAGGCTATCGAGTTGATGCTGCGCACATAGACTACTCGATACAAACGCAGTAACGCATGCGATTCTTAAAAACATAAGTCGGGGCAGAAACTAAGGTACGAAAAAATCCCCTATTGAACATTAACGCATGCCCTCTATGATCGATGATAAACAAAAGCTCAGACAAGAAAAAGGGGAAACCACATTGGGTCTCCCCTGCCATCCAATTAAATGTCAAGTGAATCAATTGGAACCGTGTTGCTTTCATCGGGTGGTGGCGGAATAAGAATTGGCTCGTCATCGTCATCTCCACCGCCGGTATTAACCCGGATCGATTCGTCATTACAACTGAACATGGCAATAGCCATTATGAACATCAGAAATTTGATTGTTTTCATGTTAAAAGAAGTTTTGGTTAAGGCCGATCAGACCACGGCTTCTCCTCATGCGCAGTGAATTGAAGACCGGGCTTCGCACCTGGAAATAGATTGGAACAGGATGGGGTAGTCCGTGAAAGGCTTCCGGCAGCTACCCCATTGTTGCTGCTTTGAAAAACCTTTCCGGACCATGTTCCGGAACGATACAAAGGTGCTGCGAACGTTATGGCAATAGATTATCGCCTCGTTCCTCGTTTTTCCGTAATACTTCTTTTGTTTTCCTGATTTGTTCCTCTTTGGTATATTCCGTTATGGATGTTGAGATTCGCCTTCTGAAAAAAACAATGGAGATGTTGTCTATTAAATCCGGACATTCATTGGACCACGCCGGATTGAAGAAAATATCGCTGATGATCTTCGGCCCAGGTGAGGGGCGTTATCTGTACCACAATATTCACCACCGGATAAAAAGTGGAGACGATGGTGACTCGATCGGCCTCCAGGAGTTTCATCTCAACGAGATTGCCAAGTTTCTTGGCTACAACTCATTTAATGAATTCAAGCAACAGATTGAAATACCCGCTGATCCCGTTCTCACCGCATTGCATGGCAGTTACTACTGCTATGTCCGCGCAAGTCATCAGGAAGGTTACATACTCCGTTCACCGGTAAATATTTCTTCAAAGGATGGCAGGACGTGGCTACAGCTACAAGGCAAGTCCTATGTGTTTGAGGGAGAGGTTGTACTTCGACAAGGTTGTCTGTTCATTCTCATGGAATCAGCCGAAGGTAAAAGTTTCTACCACGTCTACCGAATCGGTACACGAAAGTCACCTGAAGTTCTGCAAGGGGTGTTCGCAGGGGTTAGTACCGCATTTGATCCGATTGGCGGGAGAACGGTTCTTGTCAGGCAGCAAGAATGTTTCGAATCATTAAGCAACGCCAAAATGCGAATTTCCGACCTTTACGATTCCGACGTGAAAAACGACAAAATACTCGCCGCATACTTCCGCGAATATCCTGGGAATAATCTTAGCACAAAGAAGGCGGTTGGGTTTTCGTGGGAGGATCTGACGGAAACATGAGGCTGATACATTATTGCTAATTCGGTTTTCGCAAACGTCGGATCTTTCTAAAACTAGAAATTCAACGCAGTCCGTACCGATTGAAGATAAGAATTTCCAATAGGCAACTCAACTCCCCCGACTTCAATATATGACGCGTTGCAGGATTGGATCCAGTCCACGGCAACGATTATCGAACGGTGAATCCGGAGAAACTGTGTCTCAGGGAGACGCTGCTCAAACTCCTGCAAGGTCTGATACGTTTTCAGATCTCCATTTGTAGTTTTTATCTTTACGAATTCCTTGGCTCCCTCCAGGAACAGAATATCCTTCATAAAAACCTTCACCATCTTTTTCGAGGATTTTACATAGATAAAATGATTGGGCACGACGGAAGTGGCTTCAGCCGGTCCTGCCGGCTTCGGCGCGAGACCTTCAAATTTATCTATCGCCTTCAAAAAACGATCAAAGGATACCGGCTTCAGGAGGTAATCAATCACATTAAACTCGTAGCCCTCCAACGCATATTCGCGGAATGCCGTTGTCAGGATTGCCGGCGGCGCAGTCTTCACACTTCTGAGTAGCTCCAGTCCGTTCAGATGTGGCATTTCAATATCGAGAAAAAGCAGATCAACCGCTTCCGTTTTCAGCACATTGTAAACTTCGATACCGTTTCGGCATTGTGCGGCCACCTCGTATCGTTCAAGCCTGGCGACATAATCAGCCAACACCGCTGCTGACAGCATTTCGTCGTCTGCGATGATACACTTAATCTTTTTCATGAAGTTCCAGGTTAAGGAAGATCGAATAAGTCTGATCCCCCGGATTAATCCTTAGTTGGTACGCACCCGGATAACAAAGCGTCAGCCGTTTCCTTACGTTCTCCAATCCTATCCCAGGCCTGGATCGTTGCTGATTCCCTTTGGCCACGCTATTCTCCACGGCAAAAAAGAGCTGCTCACCGCTCACTTTGATGTCAATGGTTACCCAGGATTTTTCTCCTTCGTCAGCGGAGGCGTGCTTGAACGCGTTTTCCACGAACGGAAGCAACAAAAGCGGGCTGATCCGTTTCCCCTGGATCGCTCCTGAACTTTGAATAGAGTACTCCATGCGGTCTCCGAATCTCAGTTCTTCAATGGTTGCGTAGTTGTTCAACTGATCGATCTCACTCTGCAGGGACGACGACCGGACATCACTCTCGTAGACTATATAGCGCATCATCTCGGATAATCTGAGCACGATGTCGGGGGCTTGCGCCGACTTCTTCATCGTTAGGGAATACAGACTGCTGAGTGTATTGAAAAAGAAATGCGGATGAATCTGTGTGCGCAGATAGGACAACTCCGCCTTGTGGCGCTCAGCTTCTGAAATCCGCAACGTCATCTCCCGATCGTAAGAATTTTTCAGCACCTTGATCAACATAGTAAGCGCCAGCACCGGATAAAGCCGAAATGCATTTCTTGCTATCCTGATAGGAATGAACAGTCTATCTTCCTGCATACCAAACCAGTAGTCTCCGTGCGCCTTATCCCATGGAATCCAGAAAGCATACCAGATCACCCTTGCCACGACGGCATAGCAGAGGACCAGCATAATTAAAAAAAGCGCATACATTCCATATCTTCTTTTGAACAGATAGCGAGGCATACCAAAATACAGATTGGCGTACACGGCGCCGACCATCAACGGAATGTATGACCATACCTTATGAATCTGTGTGAAATCGAAATAATCCCGTTCTCCCCAGCTTGCATCGATCGTGACATACGTTATATAAACCGACCAGAACAACAAGTGCGCTATCACGCGCTGAAACGTATTCCGGTAAAAGGTCGGTGGCGACAGCTGGCTTATCAGATTCATAGCAGGATCAGCGGACATCGTGCAGTTCCAGGGTGTATTCGTGATCTCATGCCCATGGATTCCGTGACGCGAATTTGGGTATGCAGTTGCAGCGAAGATAGCGAAATATAACGTTATCCTTAAGCGCCAGGCGGTCTGTGCAGATCGCCTGGATGGCATTGGCACAACACCATCCGTGAACCGGCAGTTTTTTGCCGTGAACCAGGACTTCGACCCCCTCGAACGGGTCCGCGGTTTTTTTCCAGGAGTCTGCGTTCCAAAAGAGACTGTCAGCAGTGACGCCATGATCGTATAATCGCGCGTAGTTTTCTTTGCCAAAAAGTATTTTGGGCATTAGCCCATACTACTCAATCGCTCTCAGAAATCATGAAGACCCTGACCGCTGCTTCCATCGGACGTTCATTCCTCGGCATTTGCATTGGAGGACTTGGCGTTATTCATTTCGTCGTACCCGGGATCAGGCCGGTATTAGCTCCAATCCCGCCAGAGTCGATCCCGCCGGCATCGGGATACCTGATTGGCGTTGTACTTACAACCCTTGGGCTAATGCTGACCGCCAATCTACGATTGCGAACGTTCGCGCTTGCCACGAGCATAATACTCGCCCTGTTTCTATTAATCGGGCATTTGCCGCAACGGCTTATGTCGAACCCAACGATCCTGGGATTCTGGACTGACGCGATCAAACTGCTTGCGCTTACCGGAGGCGCACTGATTGCTGTTCATGCAGACGAAACCCGCAGGAAAGATAACTCGAGTTCCAATATTGAGGTCCTGACAAAAGCCGGGAAATACATGTTTGCATTGATGCTTATGCTTTTTGGAATCGATCATTTCCTTTATGACGGACTTGTTAAGACCATCGTACCCGGCTGGATCCCCGGTCCCCTTATCTGGACTTATATAACAGGAGTCGCTCTCGCCGGCGCCGGGGTTTCCATCCTCATCCGCTTTAAGGTTAAAATCATCATGTATTTATTGGCAACAATGCTATTCCTGTGGGTCGCGATCCTGCACACACCAGATGCCGTCGGGCAACCGCTCGGGGACGGAAATGCGGTCATCAGCCTTCTCGAATGTCTCGCATTTTGCGGAATCGCCTTAATGATTGCCGATACAGAAAGACAGGAGGCGGACAATAGCATTGCCGAATCCGACGCACCGGCTACCGGACGATAAGCATCCATGTCTGTCTCAAATGATTGGGCGATGAATCCCGCGACGTCCTAAGCGACAATTGAACGGATCCTCAAACCTTGAAACTTGCCGCTTTTGTACAATGCCGCAATTCCCCCGACGCGCAATTTTGGATACCGATCGCTGGACGAAAATGATTGCTATCTATGACGACAAAATCAACATCAAGGCGCGAATTCTTAAAAAATTCGGGAATCCTCGGAGCCGGGCTCATGGTTGGATTCACGTTAGGCAAGAAGGATCTGTTTCGCCCCGATCAGACGTCGAAAAGCTGGGAACCGAATCCGTTTATTAGTATCGATCGCTCGGGACGAGTGACGCTTGTAAATCCTAATCCTGACATGGGGCAGGGATCGAGACAGGCAATTCCCACACTCCTCGCTGAAGAACTTGAGGTTTCGATCGATAACATTTCGATCATACAAAGTGATGGAAATAACAAATACGGTGTTCAGATTTCCGGAGGCAGCGGTAGTGTCCGAAGGGCCTGGGAACCACTTCGTAAAGCGGGTGCAGCAGCACGGGAAATGCTCATTAAGGCGGCTGCGTCAAAATGGAAAATCGGTGTTGGCGAATGCTTCGCGCGGGATGGTGAAGTTTTCAACAAGACCAACAATGCGTCTTTTTCCTATGGGGAACTGGTTGATCTTGCTGCGACGTTTGAAGTTCCGCAAAACCCTGCTCTGAAGAAAACTTCAGAGTTCAAGCTGATCGGAAAGCCGGGAAAACATCCGGACATGGAAGCAAAGCTTACGGGCAAAGCTGTGTACGGGATCGATGTTGAAATTCCCGGAATGGTCGTCGCTGCAATACTTCATGCACCATCGATTCTTGCTAAGGTCACGAGCATTGACGATACAGAAACCAGGAAGGTCCCAGGGGTGCTGGACGTAGTTCAATGCGAACGCCCCATGCCCCACAGGACCACGGAGGCGGTGGCAGTAATAGCGACCCATTTCTGGGCTGCCTTGCAAGGACGAAAATCGGTAGCGGTAACCTGGGAAGAACAATTGGAAGATACGGATTCAGCCGCATACTTCGCCAGACTGCATCAGGCGTTACCGGAGCCGGGCCTGACTCACGTTGACGAGAACAATTTCGATGCATACTACCTTGCATCATCGCGCACGCTGGAGGCGGTTTACGAGACTCCATTCCTCGCGCATGCACCGATGGAGCCTCCCAATGCAACGGCACAGGTAAACGCAGACGGGACCGTTGAAATCTGGGCACCTGTCCAGGCTCCCGACTGGGCGCGGGACGACATTGCAAAGTACCTGAACATTGTTCCTGAAAAGATTAAGGTGAATGTAACCCTGTCGGGAGGATCATTTGGCAGGAAGGCATACCACGACTACCTGTTAGAAGCTTGTCATCTTTCCCGAAAACTGAAAAAACCTGTGCAAGTAATCTGGTCCAGAGAAGATGATATCGCCCAAGGTCCGTACCGTCCTGCTTTCGTTAGTCGCTTCCGGGGAGTTGTGCGCGATAGTAAGATCACCGGACTTCATCATCATGCTCTCGGCGAGTCGATCGATATCCAGGTTTTTGGGCGTGACACTGCCGGAGTTGCGGACCCGGTACTCTGCGGAGAAATGGCAATCAAATATAAACTCGAATCGTCCAGGATCAGTTACAACCGTATTCCAACGGATATTCCTATCGTTTGGTGGAGATCTGTGTATGCATCGAATTTCGGCTTTGGGCAGGAATCGTTCATCGATGAGCTTGCTCACAAGGCGAACATTGATCCCCTGAAGGCCAGGCTTGACATACTGGAGGACGAAAGGTTTATCAAGGTTCTCCATACCCTGGCAGACAAATCCGGGTATCACAACCCGACTCCGGCAGACACCGCCAGGGGCATCGCGATCTGGGAGTCGTTCGGGAGCATCAGCGCAGCGTGTGTAACGGTCAGAAAAGCCGGCGCGGAGATCAAAATTGATCACGTGACCTCTGTAATTGACTGTGGCATCTACGTCAATCCGGACATGGTTAGAGCCCAGACTGAAGGAAACATTCTAATGGGACTGGGAGCTGCCATCAAGGGTGGCATCACGTTCAGGGATGGCCGGTGCGAACAAACCAATTTCCATCAGTATCACATCCTCAGGGCAAATGAAATCCCCACGATGGAAGTGCACATCATGGAGAACGACCATCCGCCCGGCGGTGTTGGGGAACCCGGGCTGCCGCCAGTCGCGGGTGCCCTCGGGAACGCGATATTCAACCTGTCAGGTATCCGAATACGAAAACTTCCTGTTGACCTCAAGACTTTCTACCGACCTTAATGAAACAGACCTATGGACAACTACAAATTGATCGTTAACGGTGAACCCCGGGAAATAAGTGCCGATCCGGAGATGCCTCTCCTCTGGGTTTTGCGCGACCTCCTGTCACT
>CBKWFZ010000173.1:0-7113 GCA_966673785.1 uncultured bacterium | reverse complement strand
GAGATCAGCGCGAGCAGCACCGACTCACCGAGAAACTGTCCGATCACCTGTGTCTTGCCGGCCCCGACGGTTTTTCGGATGCCGATCTCCTTTGCGCGGCGAACGGAGCGGGCGGTGACGAGGTTGACATAATTGATACCCGCCAGCGCAAGAATCACAACGCCAATAATTGAAAACAGATAGACGAACTGGATTGCACCACCTTTGTAGTGAAAATTATGAAGATGAAAGTCCTTCAACGGATGAAGGAAAAGTTTATCCGGCTTATCGCTGGGCTGGTGCTGCGCGAGTTTCGGTTCAAGTTTGGACTGGAACGCGTTTACGTCGGTCCCTTCATGCAGCATCAGGAATACGTTGACAGCATTCGAACCCCAGTTTAAGAAGTCACGGCCGAGTTTTCGATGGAACTCAAAGGGCAGGATGATGTCGAACTTAAAAGTCGTGTTCGGCGGGAAGTTCTCGTAAACACCGGTGACGACAAAATCGTGTGCGCCGTTAACCTGGAAAATCTTTCCTACGGCATCCTCATCTCCAAAGTACTTCGTCGCAATTTTTTGTGAAATGATAACGGAGTTCTCATCCGGCAACGGATTGTCCGCATTTCCCTGCCGCATATTTATGGTGAACATGTCAAAATAATCCCGATCAACCAGTACGACCGGTTCATCAAAAACCTGGTCTTCGTGGCGGAAAAGAAACCGATTCCACCAATCCATGCGAGTCGCTTTTTCGATTTCAGGAAACTCACTTACAATTTCATCACGGAAGGGGAAGGGCACCGGTGTAAAGTTATACACGTTGTTGTCCAGATGGACGTCACGCACAACCATGTACAACCGGTCGAGATTCGTATTTTGCTTGTCGTAGTTCAGCTCGTATTTCACAAAGAGCATGATCAGCACAAACCCCGCGAGGCCGATTGTCAGACCGAAGATATTGATAAAAGCAAAGGTCTTCTGCCGGGTAAGTGTTCGCAAAATGACTTTCAGGTAGTTCGTAATCATAGTAAGTCGCTATTCAGTCGGATAAGCGTAAGTCAAGCGGAATGCCAGACTTCAATGAATGCTTTTTCAGGGTAGAAATCAACTTTTCGGCACAACGGATATGACACACTGTAAAAATATTTTACATTGAACTGTCCATATTTTTTACACCTATGCCAGGGAATTCTATCCTCATAATCGACGACGACAACGATGTGCTGGACGCGCTGCACGCGTTGCTGGAGGATGAATTCTCG
This sequence comes from uncultured bacterium, assembly GCA_966673785.1. Lineage (GTDB taxonomy): Bacteria > Bacteroidota > Bacteroidia > Cytophagales > Cyclobacteriaceae > Ohtaekwangia. The sequence goes on along the minus strand of CBKWFZ010000173.1, from coordinate 5,873 downwards.
AATATCACCACGGAAAGCAGTCCGACACGAATTCCGGCGTTGCTGCAGAACGACTACGATGTGATTCTACTGGACATGAATTTCTCAGCAGGTATCAACTCAGGCAACGAAGGGCTTTTCTGGCTGAATGAGATCCTGATGCGCAAACCCGCAGCAGCCGTCGTCATGATGACAGCTTATGGCAACATAAACCTGGCCGTCGAGGCGATCAAACGCGGTGCGAAGGACTTTGTACTGAAGCCCTGGGATAATGTCAAGCTCATCAGCACATTGTTCGCCTGTGTGAAGAAACGAAAGCAGGCAACCACAACGTCCTCCGGTATTTTCGCCTTCGTGGAGGGAAAATCGCCGGCGATGGTGGCGCTTCAGGATCAGATCAGAAAGGTAGCCGCAACCGATGCCAGCGTATTGATCCTGGGTGAGAATGGCACGGGGAAGGAACTTGTTGCCAGAGAACTGCACCGGCTTTCGGCGCGGAATTCGAGTCCATTTGTTTCTGCAGACTTGAGCACCCTAAGCAGCGGAATATTTGAAAGTGAATTATTCGGTCACGTGAAGGGCGCCTTTACGGATGCCCGGGCCGACAGAACCGGTCTGTTTCAGACCGCGAACGGCGGGACGTTATTCCTTGACGAAATAGGGAACCTCTCGCAATCGCATCAGGCGAAACTCCTCACGGTACTGCAGAACCGTACCATCACGCCTGTGGGTTCCAACCGGACAATTCCAATTGATGTGCGGCTAATCAGTGCGACGAATGCCCCGATCACAGACTGGGTTGTTAACGGCATGTTCCGACAGGATCTTCTGTACCGTATCAATACGATCACGCTTACTGTTCCGCCTCTTCGCGACCGCCGGGAAGACATCGCCGATCTTGCAACGCATTTTTTACGCAGTTACGCTTCAAAGTATGGCCGTGAAAATATCGGATTCACACCGGAAGCCGTGGAAGCGCTTACGGACCACGCATGGCCGGGAAACGTCCGCGAATTGCAGCACACCATGGAAAAGATCGTGATCCTTTCAAGCCGCGACAAGGTTGGCGTCGAGGACCTTAACTTGTCGACGTCGTCGAGGCCGATCAGCGTGTCGACGAAAACGCTTGACGAGATTGAAAAGGAGGCATTGATAATCGCGCTGAACGCGCACGGCGGAAATATCCTTCAGGCGGCCAAGGCACTCGGAATCACCCGCCAGACATTATATAATAAAATGAAGCGGTATGGTCTTTAGTGGTTTTAATGCCCAACTGCTGATCCGGCTGTCGCTCATTATCATTACATCGCTCGCGGTCACATGGATCCTGCAACTCTCCGGATACTGGATGCTGAAAGTAAATGCCTGTTTACTGCTTGTGCTGCAGGGCTACCTGTTATTTCGTTTCATTGGTCGCTGGAGACGTGATCTGAAAATTTTCGCCACGGCAGCGAAGCAGCGGGATTTTTCGATAACCTTCCGCACTGACAACGAAAACGAAGCCTTCCGGGAGATGTATGACATGCTGAACGATGTAAGCAGATTCGTTCGCCAGGTGAAATCGGAGGCAGTACGCCAGAACCAGTACTTTCAATATGTCGTGGAGAACGCGCAGGTAGGCCTGATCGCATACGATGCATCCGCCGCGGTACTACTTTCAAATCGCGAGGCGCTGAAAATTGCGGGAGCGGAGACGTTGCGAAGCCTGACGCAGTTGCGTGAATTAAACAACGATCTGTACGAGTCAATCAATACGCTTCCGTTAAATCAGCCGCGCCTGATCACGCTGAAGGGAAGGGAGGTTCAAAAGATCTCCGCAAGACTATCAGAGATCGCTATCGAGGACAAACGCCTTTTTCTGCTCTCGTTAATGAATATAAAGAGCGAGCTTGACGAGAATGAACTCCAGTCGTGGCAAGATCTGATTAACGTACTGACGCATGAGATCATGAACAGCATCACCCCGATCAATAGCATGACGGGCAGCATGATCAAGTATCTTGATCGAATTGAGGGAAACGGAGAGGCTGTTGAGCGCGCGAAGAACAGTCTTAACGTAATCAGCCGGCGATCCGCAGCCCTGATGGATTTTGTAGGCCGTTACCGTGCAATAAGCGACGTTCCCCTTCCGAGGCTCCAGGAGACCGACGTCCCCGGACTCATCGAGGCTGTCCTGCTCCTGATGTCTCAGGAACTCGAAGGCATAGAAGTCATCACATACTTCGATGGAGGAAAGGTTGCCCTGGATTCGGCGCTTATTGAACAGGTGCTGATCAATATGCTGCGCAATGCCATCCATGTGGTTGACAATCAATCTGAAAAGTCGATCAGGATCCGGGTAACACGGGAGGTGGGCAAATGCATAATTTCCATTTCAGACAACGGACGCGGTATTCCCGACGAAGTTCTTGACAAAATATTCATTCCATTTTACACCACCAGGAAGAACGGATCAGGTATCGGTCTGACGCTTTCAAAGCAGATAATGCATCGTCACGGCGGATATATCGAAGCAAGTTCAGTGGAGGGACATGGCGCAACGTTCCGGCTGGTGTTTCCTGTAAGCTAGCTTCCGGCGAAATATCGTTCGAGTTGTCGCCGGAGCTCTTCCGTTACGCCGGACTTCACGAAAAAATCGATTGCCCCGAATTTTTTGATTTTTGCAATTTCAATGTGATTGCTTACCTGCGAATAGACGATCACCGGGATCCTCCGATGGTTGATGTCTCGTTTTAAGTGCAGGAGAAACTCGTACCCGTCTATCCCCGGAAGAAACAGGTCGAGAAAAATGTAATCAGGAGGAGCGTCGTCGCGAAGAAGCGTGCGCGCAGACACGGCATCATTGGCCGTGACCAACCGTGTTTCGGGACTTACCATGGTGAGAACGGATGAAAAAAAATCCCGGTCATCCTGATCATCGTCGATTAACAGACAAGTCTTTCGATGCATATAAACGGGTTATCGTGCGTGCCGGTCGGCAGCTATGTTAATGTAAGCAATATCTTTGACGCCGGCAACCTGTCAAATGACTGAAACGAGTTTATGAGAAAAGTACTTTTATTCGGGGGGACCGGGCACCTTGGTCGCTGTCTGGCAGCAGCGATAAAATCGCAGGGTTATCAGTTGGATCTGGCCGTCAGAAACCCCGTCAAGGCCGGGTCTCTCAAGATTCCCTGCGACCGCATCTTAACCTGGCAACACGACAGGGCAGATACGCTCGACGCGATCTTCGGAGAACCGGACATTGTGATATCGTCCCTGGGAAAGAGTGTGTCCCCAAACGCGCGCGACAAGGCATCATTTCACGAAGTGGATTTTGAGCTTAACCATAAGATCTTAAAGGAAGCTATCCGGCGCGGCGTTAAAAAATTTGTCTACATCTCAGCATTTCATTCCGAGCGCTATCCAGACCTCGAATACTTTCGCGTTCATGAGGCGTTCAGCGCCGAATTGCAGCGGTCAGAAATCGATTTCGCGATCATCAAGCCCACCTCGCTCTTCTCCGCGTACCTTGAAATGATTCCGCTGGCCCGGAAAGGGGCGCTTTTTACCTTCGGTTCCGGATCGCACAAGACGAACCCGATTGCTGAAGATGACGTCGCGCAACTGGCGATCAAGGCGATTGAAGAGCCTGAAACAATCATTGAAGCCGGGGGCCCGAAAGTTTACACACGCCGAGAGCTGGCGGAAATCATTCAAGGATCGTTTGCGCCCGAAAAAAAGGTAAAGCGAATGCCCGTTTCCATCCTGAAATTTTTCCTCCCCGTGATCAGGCTGGCCGACCGAAACCTTTACGACAAACTGCGCTTTTTTATCGAGGTGATGGCGGTCGATACAATTGCTCCGACGAAAGGAACGATGATCTTTGAAGATTTCGTCCGGGACATCAACAAGCGAATGGTTTAGCCATAAGTTTGGGTACGTTTCCGGCTCTTTGCGTCAAGGTAAGTCAAAACCGCCTTGCGGTCGGGACCATGTTCACGGATCGTTTTCCGGATCGAATCGGCCGAGAGCCAGGGAAACTGTTGCTCCATATATGCGATTTCCCTGGGGTCATCAACATCAATCTCGTAGGGATCCCATGTCCGGGTTTGTTCACTGCTTTTCATAGGCACCTCCTTTTGTTTATCGAAAGTGAAAATACCATGCCTTATGGGATAACGTCGAAGGCCGGAAGCTTGTTCAATGCCAACGATTGTATCGGCGGAGCGGGATAAAGTATTTGCCGACTGGTAAATTAAGTCAGACCCGGCCGTGATAAAAGTCATATGTCAAAGACGGGTATCGGGATACTTTTGTACTATAAGATTTATGACCCGCTCAACAGATATAATACGAGGGCTTTACAAAAGTATGATGGAAGGGACGATGCTCGGGTTGTTCATCAGCTATGATAGCAAACCGTCGTTCATCATTACGCGCATCAAGCGAATCAGTGACGACCCAACCGATCCGACCAATAAAGTCGTATCGCTGCCGGACACCGACATTCACGGCAACCACATACGCATCAATCCTATTATGACAAGAAACATTCTTGACATCCGGGATTTTAATGTGTTGCGCGGCGTGTAATCCCGCCGACCTTCTGTTCATCAATCGCAGGCAATCTCATAACACAGACGAAGTTGCACTTCGACTGAAAATCATTTAAGTCCGGCAATCACATCACCGACCGAGGTCCGGAACCGGGAACAACGTGTGTTTTCTGTCAGCATCATGTCTGTCGTGCTGGGAGTAACGCGAATATTATGTTACTATTAAATCGGTGTTGACTGTTTGTGCAGTCCGGCATTTGTTTGGACTTTCGCGGTCAACTCCTCAATGACTCACGTTACCGCACGGCGTTCATGCTCCTGAAGTTCCCTGAAAACTTTTTCTTCGGAACCAGCACCTCCGCATACCAGATAGAAACGGCAGTTGGCCACGACTGGACAGGAATGCTGGCGAAAGACGGTCGGACATTTCAGCGTACCACCGATCACGAGAAGCGATTCGCAGAAGACGCTGAAATAATCAGTTCACTCGCACCACATTACCGGTTCAGTTTGATGTGGAGTAAACTTCAGCTTGAACCTTATGGTCCGCTGGATGTGCGTGCCAAAGAGGATTATCTGCGCTTGATACTTGACTTACGTTCCAAGGGCGTTACATTAATGATGGTGATTCATCACTGGGCAAACCCCGTGTGGTTCGCGCGTCAGGGTGGCTGGTTAAGCGACGACAGTGTTTTGCAATGGACTGACTATGCGCGGAAAGTTGTCGACGAATTCGGGGATCACATCCACCTGTGGAACACATTTAATGAACCCAACCTGTACGTTACCTTCTCGTTCCTGCTGGGCGAATTCCCTCCGTTCAAGAAAAACCCGGCCAGCGCGCTGAAAGCAATCAGGAATATGGGGCGTGCGCACAGCGCTATTTACGAATACATCAAAAAACGCTTTCCGGAAAAGCAGGTTGGGATATCCCACAACTGTGCGACATTCGCCGCCCACAATGTAATGGGAAAGCTGCCAAGCGCGTTAGCGCGCTCGTGGTACCTGGGGCTGCTACCGCGGTACTTCGAGCTGTCGGATTTTACGGGGATCAGTTATTATGCCCGTATTAGATTTGACCCGTTCCCGATCACCAATCTATATCAGCCTCAGAAAATGCAGGCGCTCAACCAGCCGTATGATGACATATGGGAATACTATCCCGACGGTCTATACGAGCATATCGCGTATTTCTGGGAAACCTATCGCAAGCCGATCATCATTACAGAAAACGGAATTTGCACCGGAAATGACCAGCTGCGCATTACGGCAATAAAAGACTACATGAGCCTGGTGCATCGCGCCGTACAGGAAAATATACCCGTGCTAGGATATTATCACTGGAGCACATGGGAT
>CBKWFZ010000172.1:0-7134 GCA_966673785.1 uncultured bacterium | reverse complement strand
GTTACAATGGCCGTTTTCGTTTTCGTCGTCCGCAACTTTATAGGCTGGCATTATGGGTTCAGCCTCTGGAAGTTGCTAAAATATATCCGGAATGAAATCCTTATTGTGCTGGGAACCTCTTCCAGCGAAAGCGTACTGCCTAATGTGATGAAGAAGCTTGAAGACGCTGGTTGTAGCAAAAGCGTCGTAGGACTGGTGATTCCAACGGGATACTCATTCAATCTTGATGGCACGACGATCTATCTGAGCATGGCCACCATTTTTCTTGCACAGGTGTATAATGTGCCTCTTTCTCTCTGGCAGCAGCTTTCAATTATTGGCGTGTTGATGTTAACAAGTAAAGGTGCGGCCGCGGTTACGGGTGGTGGGTTTATTGTATTGGCGTCGACTCTTGCCGTGGTTGAAGTAATCCCTGTTGAAGGCTTGGCCTTGCTGCTTGGTGTTGACCGATTTATGAGCGAGGCAAGAAGCATAACAAACCTGGTTGGAAATACACTCGCCACGCTGGTCATAGGTAAGATGGAGGGTGAGGTTGATATGGAGGTTTACCGGGCTGTGGTAGACGGCAATGTTATGCCTGCGCCAATTATGACTGAGGCGGAGTTTGAGAAAGAGGGCTCTGTTACAACAAAGTAGTACAAGTGTAAATAGACGCGTCGCGTGAACAATATGACATCTTCAGGCGGAATTTGGCTTCTCTGCGCTGTTTGATAAAAAAATTATCACAGGTTGTTCTCCATCCACTGTGTTGCAAAACGATCCAGCGAAGCGGCATCCAGCAAGTATGATGGAGCCATTCCAATCCTTATCTCAGTTATTGAATGCTGGATATTATACTCCTCAATGATTTTCCTGAAGTACGAGCTGGAATCGGGATTATTTCCGATCCCTGAATTTGTATCGAACTCTTCGATCTCAACCCAATCTATAGATCCTACATCAGTTGATACTGGAAGTGAATATTTCAATACGCGTTTATTCGCAACCTTAGCGCAGCATTCACTGTGATGTAGGAGCGTCACCGAGTCAAAGGGTGCTCCCAACAATAAAATCTTTCCTTTCGCCTGTATTAACTTGCCCAGTGGCGAAGCCGCGCCAAGCCCGTACTTCAATGGATGATGTTCTGTGAAGTAACGGGCATGAAAGCCCCAGGCACAGAAAGAACTGTCTGGATGATTGCTGCGTAAGGTCCCTGGCCAGGTTCTTAGAATCTCTGCTTGCACGCTCCATTCCTTCACCGCGCGTGAAGTACGAGGGTCGAACCCGGGACATTCCCTATAATAAGCGGACTTTTTCTCCTCAGGCCAGCCTTCCATCGTGTATGGGCTATCCCCCCAGCCGCAATACATCATAAGAGTACCGTCAGCGGTAATTGTTTCAAATAATGCGCGAAGCACAATCTCAGGGCCGCCTACAAGCCATCCAATTCGCTTTACCGACGCGTGGAGCATGATATGGTCTCCCGCTGAAATACCTGCCTCGACGAATGCATTTTTCAAGTACGATTTTGTAACCAGCATTATTAAAAGAATTGTTTATCAGTAATGGACCTAACCTTTCGTTCCATCGCCCAGCGCGCAAAATCACGGCATCTTGGCCCCGGACAGAATTCGCAAAGCAGCTTTGTCAGCACCGCCTTCTCCGTATGTTCAATTATCAGAATGTTTCCAACAAATGGTGATAACTCCTTTCCGGGTTGAATTTTCTGAAATGTGCTTTTGCTCATTCGCTTGGAGGATGGTATTGCTCGCTAAGATATGGACCTACCGACTCACGGCATCGCTAACCTATATGACGCTGCGGACAACCTTTATTCTTCGCAAAAGTGTAACGGTGATCCAACTGAGGACCAACGATGCGGTGAAGACAATCAGAAATTTAAACACGACATGAAATTCATAATCAAGAAGGGATAATTGCAACGTGGTAGTGAATGGATAGTGGATCAGATAGATGCCGAAGGCGTTGCTGGAAAGGCTTTTCATGACATCAGACGTTCGCACAAAATGCCTGAAGACAGCAAGAAAAGCAACACAGCTGCAAATGCAAGAAGCAACAAAGGTAACATCAAAAATCAACCACGCGGCCCATCCGCTTAATGTACCTGTTCTGACAACTTCCCAGATCGAATAGGTTACAAGCTCGACCAGAAGGTAAGCCGCGAAACACAACGTTAGCCAAAACTGCCATCGCCTGTTCAGGAGTCGTTTTTCTGTAAAAAGTCGATTCTCCCATGAACCGGAACCCAGGGATACTCCAAAGATGAAAAACGAAAAATAAAGTAATGCTCTGTTGATTTGGACGTCAAACGGGCCCCAGCTAACCCAATGATATTGTCCCAACCAAAGACTTAACGGAGCCAACATCACCAGCAGAATAAGGAAAATAGTTATCAGAAATCTGATCGGCTTCTTTAGTGAATCGCTGGTTGCGACCTCAATTTTATAAAACCATCCTGATGGAAGGGCAGTAGCCACCCCTTGGAACAGAAGCAGCGTCCAGATAAACCATAGCGGACCGGCAGGCCATTGCTGCACAAACACATAGTCTTCTAAAAATGCTGCGACGGTGAAGTCGTGGCCGCTCAAGGCATAGGAGGGCAAATAGGCAACAGGAATGATCAATACAGCACATACGATAAATGGAATCCCCAGCCGTTTCGCGCGATCGCGCAGAAAAATCATTTTACCTTTCTTCAGCCAACTCCGAAAAACAAAAAGCCCGCTGATAAAGAACATCAGCGGCATAAAAAAGATGTCATTAAAATTGACAAAGACGTCCATACCTACCCACCGGGAGTCATCGACTACCGGGTTGGTGGAGTTAACGTAGGCTCGCGGGTCAAAGGACGCGAAGGTGGTATAGGCAAGAGATGCGTGGTGCGCGACAACAAGAACAGTAAGGGCAGAACGCAGGCGATCTATCCATTCCGCCCGTTCATCAGTACTTTGTTCGATCGCTAACTCAGGACTTCGCATTCGAACCCGCGGCTCTTTAGAATTTTCATGACAACGGGTGGCTCAATTTCCATTGCTTCAATACGGAGTACTTTGTCACAATCTTCCAAATCAAAGCTAATCGTGCAGGAAGGTAAGTTCTGCGTGAGCTCTTCCATCAAAGCCCTTGCCTGATGTTTGGTGGCGACGGATGTTCTAAAAACCTCCACTTGCATGTCCATAAATCAACGTTAGGGCGTAAATGCTTCAGAAACGGAATGGCTATCTTCTAACAGACGATAGCGGGTAATGAGTCCATCGCTCACCGTTATATAGATAAAGAATATAGAAGTGACGATTTTGCCGGTCAGTTTCATTTTTGAAGAAAACTCTCCCGCTATGACGGAACGGGTCGTCTCGTAAAAGACATCATCAATACGAACGGCCAGCGGCTCTGCATTTTGCCAAAGCATCTGAAAGAATTCCTCCACTTCCGCTTTTGTGGTGCGAGCCCCAATCCAGGATGCTTTCGTGTGATCACCCGGGACAAACCAATCGACTCGTTCCCCAAAAAGCGCCATCAGATTTGTTACATCTCTTTTGGACAGGTATTCAATGAAACGCGTTGTTATGTCCTGAATTGATTGAACGGCTGATGGCGGCATTGCCTGCGCAATGAAGCTGCGCGCGCTTGTTTTCTCCTGACTTTGCATTGTAAAATTTGGAGGCTAAAGTAGAATAATCTGCAGAATGCTTCGATGCAGGGGGACCGGAATTGCCTGCTTCGATTTGGCAATTGCCCGCTTTAAAATGGAGCACTACATGATTCCGGACATTGGTATCCCTCAATCGTTATCGGATGTCAACAGCTTTACTTTTTTTGCAAGTGCGCGCCTTTCAGCCATGGATCGTGTGAGGGCAATGGCTTTCTCAAAATGATAGGTCGCCTTATGGACAGCAGTTCCAGCATATAAATAACCCAGCAATTTATGATACTGATGGTTGCCAGTGAGGTTAAGCTTTTCAGCCTGCAGTATAGCAGCCGCTACACCATATACCTTGGCATAAGCAAACGCTCTGTTCAATGCTGTGACAGGCGAATAACTCCGTACGATTAACTGATCATATAGGAGAAGGATTTGTTCCCATTTATTCTCCTCGTCGGTTGTGTGCCAGTAGGCAATGGCAGCTTCAATGTGAAAAGTTGAAACTTTTTTCTGGTCGCAAGCAAGAATTAGGTAGTAATTGCCGCGATCAATCAGCGATCTGTCCCATGCCGTCTTGTCCTGGTCCTCGAACGGTATGCTGTCTCCATCGTCATTTATTCTTGCATCAAGTCTTGAACTTTGGTAACACATCAGCGCGAGTAGGGCATAGGTCTCGGGTTTGGCGGCAAGTGTATTTTCAGACAGGAGGAATGTTAGTCGCATCGCCTCCGAGCAAAAGTCCTTCCGCACCAGTTGGTCGTTGGCGACGGAAGAATAGCCTTCGTTGAAGAGCAGATACAGTGTTTTCAAGACTGAGGGGAGACGTAACTCCACTTGCGTTTTTGTTAAGGTTGTTATCGTGAAGTTTTCCCTTCTAAGGTTGTCTCTGGCGCGTTGCAAGCGCTTCTTTATCGTTTCTCTTGATATTAAGAAGGCGTGCGCTATCTCATCAACACTGAAGCCGCACAGAATTTGTAAGGCGAGACATATCTGACTTTCCGCGGAGTTGCACGGATGGCAAATCGAAAACATCACAGCCAGCTGGCTGTCGGAAACGGTCTTACTGCTATAATCAAGGCAAAGGTTCGTCTCCGTCTCTGACTGCCGGATTACGTTCGGCAAATGCTTGTGAAAAAGACTGATCTGCTTCAGATAGTCTTTTGCCTTATTTTTCGCTACAGCATACAACCATGCGGTCGGGTTTTCGGGAATCCCGTTGACTGCCCAATGTTCTGACGCCTTCAGAAAGGTATCGCTTGCAATGTCCTCTGCGGCCTCAATATGGTCCAGCCCAAAATGACGGCATAAAACAGCCGTCATTTTAGCATACTCTTGTCGGAACAGGTCCGGTAGCAAATCGGAATGGATGCCAGACACTACTCCCGCTTTAACACCTCGCGCACTTCGATGCTCCCACCGAGTTTGAAAATCGGATTTCCTTTAGCCAGCTGAACTGCCTCGTCGATTGTATCAGCCTTCACCACAATGTAGCCAGTGATGAACTCCTTTATTTCGGTAAACGGTCCGTCCGTTACAACGTCATCTGGCTTGACAGTTTTTGCGCTCCCTGGAAGAGGCAATAGCGTGTTTCCTTTATCAGCCAGCTTATTCTGTGCGGCAATACCTGCGAGCCAGTGCATGCGCTCCTGCATCTGCTGGGGCGACGGCGTGAAACCTGCGATGTCATTCAATCGAAAAATTAATGCAAACTCTTTCATTGTTTATGCGATTTATAGTTCGACCTAATGACGATCATCATTCGCGGATGGGGACACAGTCTCCTGTATTTTTTGAATGAACCTGGACCTCACCGTTTTTTGATCGTTTTGATTGCCTGGCGACTATTCCTTAGAAAGCTGTAATTCAATAAATTCAACCCATTCCTTGCCATCCTCCGGCTTATGCCAGCTTCCCTGGATTAATGTATTTGAGTCATTTATGATTCCCACAAATCTCAATTTGTTTCCTTCTATGATGAATTCATTTTTTATTATCATGCACGTCATCTCACCTTGTTCACCATTTGCGTTGAAATAATGGATACTTCCCCGCTCCGGTGAATCCTGCAGTCCGATAACTTCAAATGTCTGGCTCTTTGCATTGCCGATTGTTACATCTGCCCGGTGTAAAATGTAGTTTCCGTCAAGAATGAATTCGTACTCGTCGTGCCATTAAGCTTCATCAGTTGTGCACCCGACCTCACGTTTCCAGAAGTTTTCCATCTGCCGATGAGCCGTTTGAAAATGCTGTTCTCGATTTTCATTATTTTGATGAATAATCAGGTTACCTCCTGCTTTGTTACTTTTCATTTGCACATCACAACTTAGCCGCGACTGAGATAAACATCCACTTCATAAAACGACTAACCCATTTGACAACCGCGTCTTACTTCGATTGCCTTAAATGTACTTCGCATCGCTTGGCTAACGGAAAGTATCTCGTAAGCGGTTGCGCGACAAAATGCCCATAAGTTCCCGGTGGTCGCGTAGGCGATTTGCCTTAAACGTCCTCGTGCGCCTCATAACACTGAGCTCATTCCAGTCAAATATACGGAAGCATCTACTTGCGCATATATTTTCAAAAGGCTGATCCCACACGAATCAGCGAAACTGCTTATCGAGGTTTCCGGTTAGGGCTGCGCGGGCATTGCGGGAGCACAGACAGTAAGATTCACTTTAGTGCAGATAGCAATTCGTCTAGCTTTTCCAATGTTAACCTCATGCCGTCTTCCATTCCCATATTGATTACAGACTCCAAATCGGCCAACGAGTGATACTGCACCAGGGTGTGCACCAGTGTTTTTGCTTCTTTATCCGAGAACGTGACCTTCCACTGTGCTCGTGGAAGGTCACGATTGATCTCGCCCTTCTCATTGCTGAAAGCATCAATGGAAGTATAGTAGTCGATCGGTTTAATTGTTACGTATTCCGTCAGACCCCAATATTCCTTTCCATCGGTATCGATCATTGCATAATGCCAGTGTCCGCCCTCCTTAAATTTCATTGTTCGGGTTCGGGTAGTCATGGGATTGGGTGCAAACCATTTATCAAGTAGTTCGCTTTTCGTATAACAATCCCATACCAGCTGGCGCCCGGCATCAAACTCACGTATCAGTGTGAGCGTATTGCGCGCCCTGTCAACCGTGAAATCAAATTGCAGTCCTGCACTCATTTTTTCTTCTTGTTTTTCATTGTTGCCAACAGATTATCCAACTGGTTGAAACGTTTTTCCCAAATTTTTCTGAACTGTTCCAGCCACTTATCAATCTCTTTCATCTTATCGATTTCCAGCTGATAGAAAATTTCGCGTCCATGGGGTTCTTGTTTCACCAGTTCGCATTCAGTCAGAATGCGCAGGTGCTTCGATACGGCCTGGCGGCTGGTATCGAAATGATCGGCGATAGCGTTGGGTGTCATGGCTTGCAGCGCAATCAATGTGAGGATTGCCCTTCTGGTTGGATCAGCTATGGCTTGGAAAATGTCTCTGCGCAT
>CBKWFZ010000171.1:0-7151 GCA_966673785.1 uncultured bacterium | reverse complement strand
GCAGACCGTGTTTGTTGATCCTATACCAACGCCGTTTACTGTTTCCGGGGGTGCGGAGATCTGTACGGGCTCAACCGGAACAACCATAGGGCTAAGCAATTCACAACCCGGCGTTACTTATACGTTAGTGTTGAACAACGTCCCGACAGCTACTACCGCTACGCCGGGAGGTGGCCAGTTTGATTTCCCGAATATCACTGCAGCAGGCACATACACCATCACCGGAGCTACCTCCATCGGATGTGAGAACCAGATGTCAGGATCGGCAGTCGTAACGGTAAATACCGTGCCCTCCGGAGGAACGCTGGCCTCGGCTGATTCTGAAATATGTGTTGGCGAATCGACAACATTTACGGTATCGAATGTTATTGGTTCTGTAACATCACTGACATGGATCTTACCGGCGGGTGTAGCGGAATCATCACGTACGGGCAATAGTATCACCGTGAGCGGAATCGATGAAGGCACCGGCAACATTTCAGTTACGCCGGTGAATGCATGCGGTAACGGATCGGTTCTGACAGCATCCATTGCTGTGTCACAAGTTCCGGACGTTGTAATCAATTCGCCATCGGAGATATACATGCTTGAGGAAGCGGTTTTCTCGTTCACCTCCGCTGTAAGTCCGCTGGGCGTTGCCTGGGATTTTGGCGATGGCCAGACCTCAACAGAACATGAAGCAACAGTTAGTTATTCCAACGAGGGCGCGTACACGGTGACCGTTGAGATCGCAGCGCCTAACAACTGCAGCAATACCGCCAGCAGGGAAATCAATGTTATGCCACAGCGGTTGATTGACGAATTTGCGATCAAGAATGTGGTAACGGCAAACGGTGACGGTCACAACGACAAACTGTATATCGACGGTATCGAACGCTTTCCGGAAAATGAAGTTATCGTAATCGACCGTTGGGGCAGTGAAGTGTACAGAAAGAAAAATTATAGTAACGAATGGGATCTCAGGAAGAATGACAAATACATACCTGCCGGGAATTACGTCTGCATTATCAGATACAACGGCAAGGTGTTTTCCCGAACGGTCACCGTACTTAAAGACAACTGATGGTGAAAAAGCTACTGATCACTGCCCTGTGTGTATATATCCTCGCCGGCGATCTGCCGGCGCAGGATATTCCCCTGTTCACACAAAAACTTACGAACGCCTTCTTGTACAATCCGGCCGTGGCAGGAAATACTTTCGGTTCAGCGACGCTATCCTATCGCAAGCTGTGGTCGGCGATCGGAGACGCTCCCACCACCAGCTTTGTCAGCCTGCATACGCCATTCGGTCAGCATCGTTTCGGGTTAGGTGTCAATTTCTTCCAGGATCAGATTAACTTCAGCAAGACAATTCACGGTTCCGCGGCTTTTGCATATCACATCAGGATCACAGACACCCATTCGTTCAGCCTCGGCGTTGCCGCTGAGTATAATAATCAGCGGCTGAACTACAGACATGCTGACGTCATCGATACAGAGGATCCCCGTCTTCAGGGTGTGAACGCGCTTGACCATGTCGACTTCTCTTTCGGCGGAAGCTACCGGAACAGATTTATGCGGATCGGAGGATCTGCAAACCGGTTCACATCAATGCTTGGCGCCAGTGACAGCACGACAACATTTCCCGCTTACTATACGGGAACCATTCAGTTCATGCTTCCATTGACGGATGACCGGCATCTGCTGGAACCGATGGCGACTTATCGTAGCAATGTACTGGGCAACCCTCAGTTCGATGCCGGATTATTCTACACCTACAACGATTTTGCCACCTTTGGCGGAAGTTACCGGACCGGCGGCGTAATCAGTGCCACTGCCGCAGTGAAGCTGAACAAACGCCTGCTCGTCGGTTTAAGTCGCGACATGTTCACCGGGGATGTAGGCCAGGGACTTGGCGCGTCGTATGAGGTAACGATTCGTTTCGATTTCCGCGACGAAAGCTTTTATCTCAATTCGCGGAACTCACGCCAGATCAACAATAACGCGATCAGCATACGCCGAAAAACCTTAAACCGGTTTCCGCTCAGCAGCAGCGCGATGAAACAAAGCGCCAAATACAGGAAACACGTACGGAAGAAATCATTCATGTCCCCGAACTACCGGATGAATGCGAGTAAAAAACTGATGACGGTACGTACAAAGCGGAAGCCGTATCGGAGGAGATAGAAAAGCATCTACAACCCTACAAGTCAATACATCGTTCCACGTATGCGAATTTTACTGAGCGCTTTCCTAATCCTGGTTTGTCCTTTGCATCTTCACGCTCAGGCGAAAGAAAAATTGCTTGTTATTGTTGCACATCCGGATGACGAATCGGCGATGGCGGAAGTGCTTGTCAAGTACAGCAAATTGAATAACACTGTGCAGGTGATTATTGCAACAGATGGAAGGGACGGCACGCGGGTAACGAATATCCCCGCAGGAGATTCATTGGGAAACATCAGAAAGGAAGAGTCGCGATGTGCATGCAGGAAGATGAACATTGAACCACCAATATTCCTTGGTATTCCCCGGCTTGATACGCGTCATGGCGTGGCGACGTACTTTGCCAATCACAAGCGTCTGCTTGAATTACTGAAGCAGCAAATTGTCGCCTTCGATCCGGATTATATAATCACTTTTGGCCCTGACGGTGACACGCACCACGCGGAACACATCGTTATTGGTGCCGCTGTAACGGAACTACTTTTGATGGAAGGTTGGGTTGAACGCTATCCGCTTTACTTCTTTGCGTGGAATCACGACCAGGGTAAACGCTTTGATCTCGGATATGTAAATGAAAAGTATTTGAGCGTAAGCATAGCATATTCGCAGGAGGACGAGGACGCGGCCCTGGAAATAATGCCATGCTACCAGACCCAGTTTACTCCGGACGAAATCCGGCAAGACCGCGAGAGTAAGCTCAACGATAAAACGAATATTCTTAACTTCCGTCGTTTCGCCGTTGCGCGCGAAAAAAAGAAGACGTTCACGGATTAGTTTGTTTACTCCTCACGCACGTGTCGGCGCTTAGATTTCTCGCCTCACTAACAATCTCCTCGGGAAAGTTGGCCAACTCAAGAAGATTGATTGCGTTCCTGGTTTTAAGTGGTCCTGGTTTCAGCGTGTGGTCAAAGTGAAGGCGCCCCTCTTCTATCGTTTCCGAAAAATGATAGCCATCGTATTCCCCGTTAAGCAATTCAGCCAGCTCAAGGTCATGGGTGGAGACGATCACGATATTATCTCCCTGATTCAGGTAGGACAAAATCGCCTTTCCCAGCGCAGTTCGCTCAATGGAGTTTGTACCCCGGAATACTTCATCGAGCACAAACAGGTTCTGATAACCTGACCGCATCTCTTCGATGAACAGTCCGACGACATTGACCTCCTCAAAAAAGTAACTTCTCCCTTCGAACAAATTATCGTCGATCCGGATTGATGAGAACTGCCGCAGGATCGGACTCCGGAACTCATCCGCGAAACAGGTATGAATGCTTTGCGCAAGAATCGAGTTGATCATGATCGTCCTTAACAACGTAGTCTTTCCCGACATGTTCGATCCCGTAATGACAAGGCTTTTACCCGAAATATCAATATCGTTCTTTACACAATTCCTGACCAATGGATGATACAGGTTTCGCGCGTACACGTGCCTGGGTGCATCTGTAAGAACAGGCACACACGTTTTCAGTTTTCCAGCGCGGAGGGAAGCGATCGAGATCGACATGTCTATCCATCCAACGAAATCGAAAAGCACTTTTATTGCGTCTCGCTTTGTCGTCAAAATCTTTTCAAGACTTAATATGGTCAGTACCTCAATCAAAAAAATACCGTTAAGAAGCTCAGCCAGAAAAAAACCGAATTGGCTGAGGTCGTCCTGCATGGCGGACCTGCCCGGTTTAAGCAAAGCAAGTTTCCAGGACAAGGGCTTAAGCTGATTAATGCTTTGCGCGATATCCGGGTTACTTACTTTCGACATTCCGGAGATCGATGACGCCACCTCCACCAAAGTATTAATCCCGGAAAAAGATCCAAATTGTGTTCCCCGCTTTGCACGGTGCCAGTAGTGAATCAGTACGTTTAGTGTTACCGGGATAAGCAGTACCACGAAAAAGATCTGAAATTTAATCGCCAGCAACCCTGACACAACGACCAAAAGCGGACCTATGGGCAGAAACCTCATCCACGCCGGCTTCGGTAAAACCCCGGGCGCAATCATGTTGCAGATGCTATAGGCATGAGGTTGGTCCAGCCGGGTCAGCTCCAGTTGAATTGCCTCCCTTTGGCTGACATTGGCGCCCATAGCTTCGACCTGATCATTGAGGATCGCGAGTTTAAGCCTGTCGTGAGACGGATGTACAAGCTCGCGATAAAGGTACTGCTGTCCTAAGGCGCTGGTCGTACGATCGACGAACGCAAACAACTTGTAGAAATCAATATCGTCAAGCGTTTGCTGCGAAAGACTATGAATGGTTGGGTCTTCGTTTTGTCTGGCGTATCTGCCGGCGCGGTGAAAATTGATGTCGCGTATCTTCACGGATCCCCATGCCATCCGGATGGCGTCCAGCTGATTACGGCGGCGCCTCTTGGCGTCGACCACAAAATAGATGATCAGGCATACTACGATCACCGCCGAAACCAAAAGGTAAACCATGTTCTCGATAACGGGTAAACCTAAATATACTACTTTAAATGCCAATCCTGAGAATGACATCGGTGTCGAACGAAGTCCGGAACTGCGAAGAAGGGCTGATATTTCCCCGGTTGGGCAAATTATATGAAGGGTAACCGATGAATTCACGCCAGGTGTTAACTTTATCGCGCTCTTAACTTGAATTAACCTAATCCGCAATGAAATTCAGGATACTCATCCTCGCCACACTGGTGGCTTCCGTGGCAAGTGCGCAGCCGGCAAAGACAACCTCCGATTACGATCGGGCCGCCGCCATGCTTTCGTTTAACGCAAATAAGTTGGTTGACAAATCGATCCAGCCGGAATGGCTTCCGGACAACCGGATCTGGTACCGCAGTCTGACCGAAAACGCCAGCGAATTTATTCTGTTCAATCCCGACACAAAGCAGAAGCTTAGCGCGGTTTCGAAGAACGAACTGTTCAAAAAAGCCGGCATCACGCCGGATGAAACCAGGCGTGAAAGAAATGAAGTTCGTTCACCCGATGGAAAATACGCCGCATTCATCCGCGACTGGAACCTCTGGATCCGTGAAATCAGCAGCGGTACAGAGAAAGCATTGACAACAGATGGTATCAGAGACTTTGGCTATGCAACAGACAACGCAGGCTGGAGACACAGCGATGCGCCGGTGCTCAGCTGGTCACCGGATTCAAAAAAAATTGCAACATACCAGCAGGATCAACGCCACGTGCGGGATATGTATCTCGTAAAAACGAAAGTCGGCGCACCCGAACTCGAACAGTGGAAGTACCCCCTGCCTGGCGACTCGGCGGTCATCATGATTCATCGCGTCATCATCAATATCGAGGGAACCCCGAAAATTATCCGTCTTAAAATCGCTCCTGACTCAAGAAGAGGGACCTTGCTGGACGACATCGCCTGGCGGGGCGGACTCATTGATGTTGCGTGGAGCGAAGACAGCGAACAACTCGCGTTTGTATCAACGAGTCGCGATCACCGCGAAGAAAAGATCAGGCTGGCCAATAGCCGGACCGGTGACGTCAAGGAGTTGTTCAGCGAAACCGTAACAACCCAGTATGAATCGGGACATGACGACGTAAACTGGAGATATCTGTCGGGAAGCAATGAAATTATCTGGTATTCAGAGAAAACAGACTGGGGACATCTTTATTTGTACGATGCAAACAAGGGCACACTCAAGAATGCGATTACTTCAGGTGAATTCGTCGTGCGGTCAATCGCCTATATCGATGAAAAAGCGCGCCAGATCTATTTCATTGGCAGTGGTCGCGAGAAAACAAATCCATACTACGGTTACCTCTACCGTGTAGACCTCAACGGCAAGAACCTAACCCTGCTGACGCCAAACGAAGGCGATCATGCGATCAGGTTGTCTCCTAACCGGAAATATTTCATCGATTCCTATTCACAACCGAACGTACCGCAGGTTCACGAGGTGCGCACGATAAAAGGCCAGCTTGTATCCCTGCTTGAGAAAACAGAGATCACACGTCTGACCGCCACCGGCTGGAAAGCGCCAACACCATTTACAGTTAAGTCAGCCGACGGAGCGTGGGACCTCTATGGACTGATGTTCACACCATCGCAGCTCGACGAAACAAAAAAATATCCGGTAGTAGTGAACATTTATCCCGGGCCGCAAGGTGGAAGTATTGGCTGGTGGGGTTTCACACCCGCGCGCGGTGACTGCCAGGCGCTCGCGGAGCTCGGATTTGTGGTCGTGCAGCTTGAGGGCAGTTGTAATCCGGGACGTTCAAAGTCTTTCCATGATGCGTGCTATGGCAACATGGGTGAGAACACCCTCCCCGATCAGATCGCCGGTTTGAAACAACTCAACAGTAAGTTCAAATTCCTCGACCTCGACAAAGTTGGAATCTGGGGACACTCAGGCGGCGGCTTTGCCACGTGCGCCGCGTTGCTGAAATATCCTGAGTTCTTCAAAGTCGGGGTCTCGCAATCGGGCAATCACGACAACAGAAATTACGAAGACGAATGGGGCGAGCGATACATCGGCCTGCTCGACGAAGGTGAAGGCGCTTCGAATTATGAGAGCCAGGCCAATCAGACCTTCGCTAAAAACCTAAAGGGTAAGCTTATGCTGGTTCACGGCGGGATGGACGACAACGTACCGCCATACAATTCGTATCTGGTCGCCGACGCGCTGATCAAGGCCAATAAGGATTTTGACTTTATCCTGCTACCGAATGCGCGCCATGGCTACGGTCGCGATAACTTCTACATCATGCGGCGGCGGTGGGATTATTTTGTGCAGCACCTCCTGCAGTCGACGCCACCGGACGAGTACCAGATCGTAATCAAGCCCGACCCGCGCCTTATGGAAGCTCAGGGCGGGAACTGACGATCGGCGCCACGGGATAATAATCGTCTGATCGTGAACTGGTTACCTGACAAAATGGTTTACCGGTAGCGACAAGTCAGATCCGGCCGTTGATTCGGATTTGACAATCCTGAGGGATTGCAAAGCTTTTTGGCTTC
>CBKWFZ010000170.1:0-7158 GCA_966673785.1 uncultured bacterium | reverse complement strand
ACTTCGATCCGAACAACAACCTGATTCTGAACAGCGATTCTTCCGACTGCTGGAAAAGCCTTGCCGAAAGGCAGACACCAGACAGGAACTGCGGCGATTATACCGGTTCAGTGTACGAACGCAGCTGGATGGAAAAACGCTATGTAACCATAGAAAACCTGAAGGAGTATCCATTCAAGTCACGTGTCGAGGAAGCTTTGATCGCAAATGGTGTTAATAATATCCTGCTTGCGCCGCTGATTGACGGCGAGGAAACCATCGGCATGCTTGAGCTCGCAACGCCGTTTGCAGGCAGGCTTAACGCGATCAGTGCGCACAAGGTTGAAAACGTGCTCCCGATGTTTACGGCCGCCGTAAAACGCGTAAAAGAAGAAATGTCGACCGAAGTGAGGGCGATCATTCAGGAAGAATGTACCGCTATTCATCCTACCGTACAGTGGCGCTTTTTTGAAGCCGGCGTGAATCTGATGAATAAACGCAGACGCGGTGAACCGGCTTCATTTGAGGAAATTGTCTTTAAAGATGTGTATCCTTTATATGGGATGGCGGATGTACGGAATTCTTCACTTGAGAGAAACAATGCCATTCAAAAGGATTTGCAGCAGAACCTTGAGCTCGCAAAAGATCTGCTGATGCGCATCCATCAGGAAAGGACTCTTCCTTTGCTGGAAGAAGTCATATACAAAACAGAAGAACAGCAGAAGAAACTCAGTAGGGGACTTGCATCCGGTGATGAGAGCAATGTTCTTGACTTTCTGAGATCGGAAATCAATCCGCTTGTGGACCATTTCGGCTCTGATCCGACTCTTACCCATGTAGTGGATGCATACCGCACGCGACTTGATCCGGTATCCGGCGTCGTCTACAAACGAAGAAAGTCATTTGAAGAAAGCCTTGAACGCATAAACCGGACGATCAGTGATTATCTCGACGAGGCGGAAAAGAGCGCGCAGAAAATGTTCCCCCACTATTTTGAAAAGTATAAGACTGACGGTGTTGAGTACAGTCTGTATGTAGGCAACGAGCTTGTGAAGGATCGGAATTTTGACCCGTTCTACCTGAAGAACTTTCATCTTTGGCAACTGCTGACCATGTGCGAGATTCATCGCAGGATCGAGGCGCTTAAGCCGGAGCTCAAGACGAAGCTCGAGATCACACAACTCATTCTCGTACACGACCAGCCGATCTCGATCCGTTTCCGCGCAGACGAGAAACAGTTCGACGTCGATGGCGCATATGATATCCGTTACGAAATCGTTAAAAAGCGGATCGACAAGGCCTTTATAAAAAATTCGGACGAACGATTGACGCAGCCGGGAAAGGTCGCTATCGTTTATAACCAGGCGAAAGTCGAGGATGAATTCCGCCGCTATTTCCAATACCTTAAGTCGCGGAACCTGGTAACCGGATCGATGGAAGAACTCGAGCTTGAAGAATTGCCTGGCGCTTCGGGACTGCGGGCCTTGCGATTCCAATTGAACAACGCCACGGGAAGCATGGATAAGAAGGACGAGTTGATCCGCTCAATCGAGGAAGGTCTGGGCGTTAATTAGCCGAGGCAGTTTCGAGGAGCGGTCTCCGCTTCTTTGCGACAGAACGTCCGTAGAGCCACATTACGGGAGGGTAAAGAAAATAGCTGAATCCTGAAAGAAAGCCGACCCAGATGCTATTGTAAAACATGATAGCCATGGTTACGGATACGAGGGGAATTGAGGCCAGCAAAAGGTTGGTGGCAAAACTGGCGCGTGTGTCGAAACATTCAATATCGTTCAACTCAAGCTCATCCGCTTTCTTCATCGCGTAGCGATACATGAGTGCAAGAATAATGAAGACCGCCGCGTAACCAAGGCCGTAGATGATCATCAGATCCGCGATCTGGATGCCGGTGAACATCGGGATCAAACGACGCACCAGCTCGTCCTGTCCAAACAGGTAGCCAATGGGAATGAGAATTCCCTTCGCGATGTATTTCAGCGGATAGACATAAAAGAGCACAATAACCAGAAAAGCAGTGTTGATCACAAGGACGGTGGCGTTTCTCAATCCGTACCGGTAGAAGAAAATAAAGTGCTGGTACCAGATGAGCATGATTACAGTGATGCAGGCGGAAAACGGAATCAGCTCCCAGACAAACAACTTCATCTGCTCAAAGTTGGTAGGCGGAGAAGTCGAGATGAGCAGCAAGGTTATGGCGAGGGCGAAGACGGCATCGCTAAAATTCTCAAGGCGTCCCGCATCACGGCCGCGCCACCGGAATTCTCCGTTCTTTTCACCTTTGATGTTTTTGAAGACCTCACGCATAGCAGCTGGTGAGCGAAGCTAGCGATTACCTGTTACTTAGTCAACTGGCTGAATCCCTTTCGTTTCGCTGTCGGAAAGGCGAGGCACGCTGATGCAATATGATCGCTTTCCGTGACAGAATGATACCGGTCACGAGCGCAAGCACCGATCCGACCCAGATACCCGCGTAAACCCCATTTATTTCGGCGATGAAAAGAAAGTAATCGTATGCTCCGTGAAACAACGTAGCGGTTAACAAAGCGAGGAGGGAATAGCGAAACACGTGGCGGTGAGAGAACTTGGCGAGCCCGAGGAAGTAGCCCATCATGATGGCGAAAACGGCATGAGCGGGTACGGCGGAGAACATACGAAGCAATCCGGTCATAAAGCCGAGTTCGAAAACGTAAACGACATTTTCAAGCGTCGCGAACCCCATTCCAACCATGACAGCATACACGATGCCGTCGAAGGGTTCGTTGAAGTGATTATTTCGATACAGGATCAGCCGCAGGAAAATGAATTTGCTGAACTCCTCGATAAGGGCCACCTTGAAAAAGGCGTTGACGAACTGACTCACGATATCATCTGCCTGTGTCGTCAGAAAAAGATTGACCGGCAGGGTGATCAGGAGAGTCACTGCCGTGCTTAGGCAGCCGTATAAAAAACAAAGCAATAACAAATGGAGGGGCTCCCGCTCGTGATGATCCTTGAGGTAGATATATAATCCGATGGCAGTGCCGGGGGCGAATGCAACGGCGAGCAGAGATAACACATTCATGCCACAAAAATGGCGATTTGCGTCAACTTTGCCCGCCGGCCTTCAGGAAATGTTATTCGATTACTTCCTCGACCTGATCCATCTTCGACGCGGAATATTTTCCGCTGGTGGCAAAGATGATTTTTCCGTCGGGATCAAGCACGAAGAAATAGGGGACATCTTTCTTTTCAAAATCAAGGGCGGCCTTGTATTTTTTTAATTCTCCTCTGTAAAAAAGGACGTACGGCAACAGTTGGGGATCGATGTTCTTCATTGCCTTCCGTTTGGCGGTTCCCGTCGCGGCGGCGTTCACGCCGGTGAACATGGGAACAAAGTAGACATTAACGTCATATGAGAAGCCGCTTAGCAAGCCCGTTGTCTTCTGAATAAATTTTTCAAATACCGGTTGGAACCACGAGTTCAGTTCGTCCTCGGATTTCTTTGAATAGGCCATTCCGATTAACGTGAATTTTCCCTTCACATCATTCGGAAGACTGACTTTCTTGTCCTCCACGGTTTCGGCTTCCATATCAGGGAAGACTTTACCGACCTGGGTAAAACCAGCTTGCGACAGTGTCGTAAGGAATAGAAAGCAAATAGCGTATTTCATAACATTGATTTAAAAGAAAGGTACGAATTCCGTACCAGACTAAATGTTGCTTGTAACGTTTTCGCGGCTTTTACAATAATTGAAAACATTATCAGCTTGCGCCGAGAACATATTGGATCAATGAGAAAATCCCAAGCACCAGAAGCATGAACCCGGGGACCCTGCGGATGGCGGGCATGCTCCTGAAAGCTGACATCACTTTCCGACCCACATAAGCGAAGATCATTAAAAGCGAAAATGCGCCGGCAAAGACGCCGAAAAAATACGCATGCATGGAGGGCAGCGTCGACAGATCGATCCAGCCTTGCGCGTTAAGGTAAGCCGTGATTGCAATCCAGTAGGGAAGGGCAAGGGGATTCAGGATTCCCAGCAAAAGTCCTTTTCGGAATCCGCTGTTGCTGAAACCCGTTTTTGTTTCGGAAGGTTGTTTCATTGACTGCCACAATGCGATACTTCCGAATAATATCATGATGACCGCAGCGATCAGATGCAAATTCTCGGTAACAACCGGCGACGAAGTAATGAGCCGCTCGAACTTTACCGCGATCCACGCATAGGGATACTCAATGATCGAAGCAGCGAACGCAAATCGCAACGCAGCCGCCATACGGTTTTCGAGGCCGAGCTGAATAATTGTGAGGTTAAGCGTACCCGGGGGAATTGATCCAACGAAACTGAATATAAAAGAGACAAAAAAATTATTCAACGCCATTTTGTAAACCGGAATTGCTACCGGATTTTGGATTTGAACGTCTGGTAGTAACGAACTGCTTCGCGAAACGGAAGGTAGTCATGACCGCGACTTCGGTTTTGTCGGGCGATGTCAAATATCGTTCGCCAATGCTCTACGAGTGTGGAAACAGCTTCAAGGAGCGAAAAAGCGGGATCGTAAATGTGCGCAGGCTCAGCACCACATCCGTTTAGTTCCAGGATCTTTACATTGCCTCTCGCGAGATCTTCAATGCTGTTACAACGGACGTCAAACCGTCCGAAATAAAATCCGTCAATCTGCTTTGAAATAGCGTCATACGCGGCGTGCATCTGATCTGAAATTAGGTGTTTCCCATTGATGAACCGCGTGCCAAGACAATGGTTCCCAATGGACACGATTTCAAGAGGCTTTCCGTGCGGCAAAACTTCCGAAAGACGGTCGCGGTACGACTCTTGAAGCGCGCCCCATTGCAGCTTCGCGCGGTCATTTGCGAGGATCAACTGCTGCAAGGTAGATGATCCATCGCCTGTGACGGTGAGCATCTCCTTTAAGACAACAGAGGTGACTTCACCCCGGTCTTCGTCCGGATAACGCCTGTAGAATACGCCCGCCTCAACAGGCAGGTCTACAAGTTCCTGAACGAGGAAATCGAACCGCATCTTGTCAACGTACCGGTGTACATCTTCCGCTGCATCGACACGCTTTACCATATATCCGCGCTCGCCGATGTCGGGCTTCAGTATCAATGGAAAGCGAAAACCCTGAAGATCGATAAGGGCGACTATTTCTTCCGCCGTCATCGGCTGACGAACCAGCAAAGTTTTTGGGACAATCTCACCGGGAATTTTATTCAGCACGGCATACTTAGACTCACCGAACATGCCTCCCATCGCTATGCCGGGATTTGAGCAGGTAAAAAAAGTGAGCGAACCTGCACGCAGCGAAAGCCAGGGAAAATAAAAGAAAAGCGGGAATTGAATTATTCCGAATGGCCAGTACTCCCAACTCCGCAATTTTATCAGGAAGTTACTCCTCTTGACACGAGACCAGAGATCTGTCATAGCTGAGGATCAGTCCGGACTATCCCGGCTGGGTTGCCTGCTGCTCCTGGTGGCGCGTCGTTGACGCAGCGACGCCAAAATTTTTCTCAAGCGCGATATACGGCGCGACTTCACGGATACCAATCTTCATCAATGCCATGTGGTGCACCGCGTGTTCGATGTTGTAAACGAGTTCACGTGCTGTCGTTGTCTCAAGCGTCACGTCGTGATCGCCACTGACATTATAACTGAGTTCAAGTTGAAGTGCGCGATCAAGATCCATTTGGCTGACGAATTTCTCGATCCTTGCGATCGTCTGTCTGGCCAGCAGCCTGTCCCGTTCGATCTGCTTGTCGTGGCTGCGCAGATCATAGTTTACAGTTCCGGAAGTGTAGCCGCTCTCGAGGCATAGAAAAAACTCAAGGGTATGACGGAGGTGTTGGCCAATGGTCGACCCGCTCAAAGCGGCCGATGGTTTTTGGAAATCCGCTGGTTCAATTGAATCCAGGACGTCACCTAATTGAGCAAGGATATCAGTACAGGCGCGTATCAGCTTCATAGGGTTGAAATAACAAATATAATTAAAATTGAAACCGTCGGATCAGGCAAAAAGGTAAGACCCGGCAAAAATACGCCACAATTCTTTGTAAGGTCATTTTCTTCCTGTGGAGGCGTTTGGCTGATCGGAATTCATAACAAAATACCGAACTTAATCCCCTGATGGTATTCAGGGACAAAAAAAAATCTGCCACATGAAAACGTTGTTACCCATAGTTCTTTTATTGATCGGCCAGTTTCGAATCGCCAATGCCCAGACACCGCAGCAAAAAGCGGTCGCAGAGGTAAACGCCCAGATTGACCGCGCCGTCGTTTCAAAAGACGCCGGGCTGTTAGGGCGCCTCTATGCCGACGATTTCGTTTTTACCCACGGAACAGGACATGTCGACAGTAAGAGCAGTTGGGTCACCGACATTTTGAAACCGGACAAGAAGTTTGTTAGCCGCGAACATGATTCGGTCCAGGTAGAGCTGCACAAAGAAATAGCCATCGTGCGGGGTCGCATGGAAATCATCCGGCTAGACGGTCAGAAAGAAGTGAAGTACGGCCTGAAATACGTCCGTGTGTTTCGCAGGCTCGGGGATGCATGGGAACTTATGTCCCACTTCACCACGAAAGAGTGGCATTATTAGAAAAGTCTGTTATTCAATATAAAGAACAAGCCCTTTAAGGTATTCTCCTTCGGGATGGAACAGCGATACCGGGTGGTCGGGCGGCTGCGAAAGGTGATAAAGAACGCGAATCTGCCGGCCCGCCTGAATTGCTGCTGAACGAACGGTATCGTAAAACAATTGCCGGTCGACCACCTGTGAGCAGGAAAAGGTGAACACAATTCCTCCCTGGCGTATTACGCGAAATGCTTCGGCATTCAACCGCTGATATCCCTTTACTGCCTGGTGACGGGCATCCCGGTGTTTTGCAAATGCCGGCGGATCCAGTATGATAACGTCATAGATGCCGTTTCGCTCCTTCAAAAAATCAAAGGTGTCTGCAGCGGAGCATTCGTGCACCAGCGGATCGAAACCATTTAATTCCAGATTTGACCGGGTTAGCTGTATGGCTTTTTCCGACACGTCGACCGAATGCACAGTCTTTGCACCTCCCAAAAGCGCCGCGACGGAGAAGCCGCCGGTATAGCAAAACGTGTTCAGGACCATGCGATCGCGACAGAACGAGCGGAGCAGCATCCGGTTTTCTCTTT
>CBKWFZ010000169.1:0-7168 GCA_966673785.1 uncultured bacterium | reverse complement strand
CGAGGCATGTTGAAGGAACAGTAATTTCAGGAAGGTGCTCTGCGCTTGTGAAACTGCCGTGGCCGTCGTTTAAGTACAGGGCATGCAGTCCCGGCATTTCCGTGATGTTCATTGACGCGGATGCAACGTAAAGATCGGGATCACCGTCACTATCCACGTCGAAAAATACAGCAGCGCCGTCTTCCCGCGCTGGCCGGTCGTCGAAGGTAACTGCACGGAATGAACCATCGCCTTGCTGAATATGGAGGGTTGAAGGAATGCCGGGTTCGCTGCCTGCGAAGAAGTCATCCAAACCGTCACCGTTAACGTCACCAACCGCGATGCTCGGCCCGTTGCGCGTAATCTCCTGAAGCAGTGTACGTGTAACACGGATGTCAGAGGGACTTTGTTCTCTGTGTTTGTAGGGCGATGGTCCCGCTGACTCAAATTCGAATGCGTGTTGTTTCGATTTTTTTTGATAATTATAAATGGCGTCTTCTTTTTTGAACTCAAGCCTACCGGAGGGTACAGACCGGTAGATAGCCATCCGGTTGTCCGGCCATACGATGCGAACCGAATCCGCCCCTGTTGCAGTTCCGAGACCGAAATGCATATCACCTGTTACAGTAGACTGAAATCCACGATAGGGTGAGTACTCCTGGAACTGGACGTGACCATTTGCAAAGACCCAGATCTTCTGATTGAATACGGAGGTGTCGCGGCACTGTAGTTGGAGAAAAGAGGCATGTTGTTTTGAAGTATTCTCGTAGACCAGTACTTCCTGATCAATGTTGTTAGTGACGAGATCAAGGTCGCCGTCGCGATCAATATCCATGTAAACGGCACCGTTGGAAAAGGATGGGTGGTCCAATCCCCATTCCCGAGTCTTGTCTTTGAATTCAAGCGTGCCCGTGTTCCCGAAAATGTAATTGGAAATTTTCACTTCCTCCAGTTGGTTGAATTGTTCTTCGGGTATCGTTTGCTGCTGCTTTCCAAACTGTTTTTCGTTCATTAATCCATAAAAAATAAAGTCGACATTCGTTACATCTTTCCGGTAACCGTTTGCAATAAACAAATCCTTCCAGCCATCGTTATCGAAGTCGGCGAACAACGGGGCCCAACTCCAGTCAGTCTGGGCGACGCCTGACAGGAAAGCGATCTCGCTGAAGAGAACGCGTCCGTCTTCTGTCTGTCCACGGTTGAGCTGTAAGGTATTGCGCATGTACTGCGGTTCATATCCGCCTGCGGTTGCCATGTGGAAGTGATCGTAATTCTGCCCGGCGGTCATCATCTTCTGCCGGTAGTGTCCAGGCGGAAGCATGTCAACGACGACGATATCCGCAAGCTCATCGTTGTTGAAATCCGCGATATCCACGCCCATTCCGTTGTGCGTCTGATGTTTCAGAAAATCAGCGATCGTGTTTTTAAACGTTCCGTCACCCTGGTTTATCCAAAGCAGGTCGTTGGAAAGGAAATCATTTGAAACGTAAACGTCGGGCCATGAATCGTTATTGATGTCCGCAATATTTACACCAAGGCCATATCCTTCGATCAAGATTCCTGCTTCCGTTGATACGTCCGTAAACGTCCCGTCGCCGTTGTTCCGGTAAAGTTTATCGGTGCTTTCAGCCTCACCGTTGACCCGCCTTGGACGAATATTATTCCGGTTGAACTTTTCCAGCCAGTTGTTTACCAGATACATGTCGGGATCGCCATCCTTATCATAATCGAAAAATGCAGCCATCGTGCTGTAGCTATCGTCGTTGAGTCCGTAGCTTGCCGCCATTTCCCGAAACACGGGAATCCCGTCGCGGATACCCTGGTTGATGAACAGCAAGTTCTCGCGTTGTTTCCCTGCTGTCGGACCGCCAACGCAAAGGTAAATGTCGAGCCATCCATCCCGATTGATATCGATAACGGATACGCCGGTGACCCAACGGCTTGTTGTCACTAGCGCAGCTGCCGTAACCTTCCTGAATCGTTTATCTCCTTTGTTGAGATATAACTCGCTCGATACCTGGTTTCCGCCGAAAAAAAGGTCCTCCCGACCATCATTGTCAAAATCTCCAACGCCGACGCCGCTTCCGTTGTAGATGTATTCGAAATTGAGCGCGTTGAACGTGTCGCTTGTGGTAATTGTATTGCGAAAATCAATGCCAAGGTTATTCCCATCGTGAATTCTGAAAAGCTTCGATTCGGTTTCATTTTTGCATCCCCACAAACCAGGCAATAGTAATGCGATTAGAAAAATTCTTCTCATAAACGAAAAAGATACAAATAAAGAAGGCCCGTGGGTGTGAGGTACTGTCCTGTTCCCGCATGCAAAGGCGGTTCAGGATTATGCAGGATTGACAACCCGTGATCGTACACCTTTTTTGTGAAGACTTTTTCTTGTAACATGAGGTTCCGAATGAGACTCCGGATGGTGCGCAAAACGTTTCTTTTTGTCCTGCTCGTTAAAATCTGTGCTTTCAGTACTGCCTGGAGTCAGCAACAGGCACGGCCGAATATTGTTTTCATCCTCGCCGATGATCTTGGCTATTTCGATTTGAGTTGTTACGGGAATCCGTACCACCGTACTCCGAATATTGACAGTCTTGCCAATAGCGGAATGAGGTTCACTCAGGCATATTCCGCTTCGCCGGTATGTTCTCCGTCGCGTGCGGCGCTGCTCACAGGCCTGCATCCTGCCCGGATCCATTTGACAAATTTCCTGGTGGGAAATAAAATAGACTCAACCTCGCGCGTTTTGCCCGCCAGGTGGATCCCGCGTCTGAAGGGCCGCTACACGACCCTTGCTGAACTGCTAAAGCAGGAGGGCTATCGTACTGGTGTGGTTGGAAAATGGCACCTGGGATCCGATGATTCATCCAAGGCTACGGCGCAGGGATTCGATTATGATCGGATCATTGCAAAGAATGGCCTTGATTATTACAACTACTCGATCACATCCGATAATGCCGTCGTTTTCGAGGACGATGGTACGCATTATCTCACAGATCAGCTTACACGGTACGGTCTGGATTTTATAGATGGGAATGCGAATTCGCCGTTCTTTTTATTCATGTCCTATTCAGCTCCTCACGTGCTGCTCGTACCGCGGGGCGACAAGCTGCGGCGTTATCTTTTTGAGTATAATCATGCGCACGGAAAATACAATCCATACTATGCTGCCATGCTTGAGAGTCTCGATGACGGAGTTGGGGCGATTGTGCGAAGGCTGCAGGAACGCGGATTGCTCGAAAATACGCTTATCGTATTTATGTCGGATAATGGCGGCGTTGGTTTGCCCGAGCTTGGTCCAACGCCAACCAGCATGACTCCATTGCGGGCGTGGAAGGGCCATGTTTACGAAGGTGGCATCCGCGTTCCGCTGATCATGAGCTGGCCGGGACACATAGGATCAGGGGTCAGGAATGACACCTACGTCACCGGCACCGATTTACTTCCTACCTTTATGGAGATGCTGAAGACGAAAGTCGCTCATCCCATCGACGGTACGAGCTTCCTGGCAACGATCAGGAATCCTTCAAGAAACTGGAAGAGGGGTGAAGTATTTTGGCATTATCCGCACTTCAGTAACCAGGAAGGGCGTCCGGCCGGGGCTATGCGCGACGGCAATTTCAAGCTGGTTGAAAGCTACGAAACAGGGCAGGTCGAACTTTATGATCTGCACAACGATCCGGCGGAGCAGAATGATCTTTCGAATGCGTTGCCGGAAAAAGCAAAACAGATGTTGCGCACTTTTCGCCAATGGCGGAACGAGGCAGGCGCAAATATGCCACAGCCAAATCCATTTTCACGAACCCCATCCGACAAGTAGAAAAAAATATGCGAAACATAATTGTTCTGGGACTGATCCTTTCCGCTTTGACGACTTTCGGTCAGACGCGACGCCCGCCAAACTCAGCGATTCGGCCTGGTCAACCGTTGAACATCCTGTGGATCACATGTGAGGACATGAGTCCCATGCTTGCGTGCTATGGTGACTCAACGGTAGAAACGCCAAACATTTCGCGCCTTGCCCGGGAAGGTGTTCGTTATTCGAACGTGTTTTCAACGGCTGGGGTATGTGCGCCAAGCAGGGCTGCTCTCATTAGTGGCATGTATCCCACTTCCTATGGCGCCAACAATATGCGAACATTACAAGATATTGCAGATGAGGTTCCGTATTACTCCGTTGTTCCTCCGCCCGAAATGAAAACGCACAGCGAATATTTACGGGCCGCGGGTTATTACTGTACAAATAATGTAAAGACTGATTTTCAGTTTGAAACGCCGGTCAGTGCATTCGATGACTGCAGCAGCACAGCCCACTGGCGCAATCGTCCCGGTGGCAAACCCTTCTTTTCGATCATTAACTTCACGATAACACACGAATCGCAGGTGTGGGCGCGAAAGGATCAGCCGTTGCTCGTCGATCCGAAATCAGTCAGAATTCCGCCGTTTTATCCGGACACCGAAACGGTGAGACGTGACATTGCGAGGACGTATTCCAATATCGTCGAGATGGATAAATTGGTGGGGCAGGTACTCGCAGAACTGGAAGAGGACGGGCTTCTCGATAAAACGATTATTTTCTTTTACAGTGATCATGGGTCAGGACTGCCTTTCTACAAGCGTGAGCTGTACGACCGCGGACTAAAGGTTCCGCTCATCATCCGCTATCCTGATAAGGCGGGAGCAGGCACCTGGAATGATGAGCTCGTGAGCTTCGTGGATTTTGCGCCGACCTTGCTCTCGCTGGCCGGGATACCGATTCCCGGCCATATGCAGGGACAGGCGTTCCTCGGTAACCAGAAGTCTACGGCACGTAAGTACATTTTCGCAGCGCGTGACCGGATGGACTCGGAGTATGATCTGGTGCGGGCTGTAAGCGACGGCAGATACAAGTATATCCGCAATTATCAGCCACATAAACCGGTTATGCAGGACATCGAATTCCGGAAAAATATTCCCATGATGCAGGAGTTGCTGACGCTGTACAAAGAAGGTAAACTCTACGGCCCTCAACTTTTGTGGTTCAGAAAGGATAAACCTGTCGAAGAATTGTATGATACGAAAACTGATCCCTTCGAACTCGTGAACCTTGTTGAGCATGCCACGTTGGCGAATAAACTCGAAGAATTGCGGAATGCCCATGAGGAATGGGAGCGCGAGACACGTGATCTGGGATTTGTTTCAGAGAAGGAGGTGTTTCTTTCCATGTGGCCGGGTGGCGTTCAACCGCTTACCCCGCCCGTTGCTATCAGCTTCGACAGGAAGAGCGGCCGCGTTTCCATGCAGGTTCCTCAAGAGGGCGCATCGATCGTTTATAAGGTCGAGCCGGGGGCGAAAGGCTGGAATTTGTATACGCGACCCTTCAAGGTATCGCCGGGTGGCAAAATTACAGCTGTGGCAATCCGCTATGGTTATCGACAAAGCGCCGAGGCGATGTTGTATGTGCCCTAGTCATCCAATCTTTCATAAAGAAATTATGAAAAAAACACTTGCTGTAGTTGTGTGGTTGACGCTGATCGGATTGGCGCGCGTCGGTGCCCAGGATCGCCCCAATATCATTTTTATCATGGCGGATGATCTCGGTTATGGCGACATCGGACCTTATGGTCAGCGGGAAATTGAAACGCCGAATCTCGATCGTATGGCTCGTGAAGGAATTCGGTTTACGCGCCACTACGCGGGAACTTCAGTATGCGCTCCATCACGCTGTGTGTTGATGACCGGATTGCATACCGGCCATAGTGAGATTCGCGCAAATCGTGAATTCGCAACGGGACAGATGCCCTTGAGTGATTCGGCGATTACAGTTGCCGCGGTTCTTAAAAAGCAAGGCTATAGGACTGCTATGATCGGGAAATGGGGTCTCGGAGAACCGGGAACATCGGGTGATCCGTTGCGGCAGGGTTTCGATTTCTACTATGGTTATACGGATCAGGTCCTCGCGCATAATCACTTCCCCGAGTACCTTTTACGCAATGGGAAAAAAGAAAAGCTTGACAACGACGTCCGTTATCTTGATTCGACCGCATGGCATAAAGGTCGCGGAAGTGTTTCCTTAAAGAGAAAAGAGTTCGCCGATGAGCGATTCACTGACGAAGCGATAAGGTTTATTGACGAAGCATCCGGAGGCCCCTTCTTTCTTTATTTGCCGTATATCATTCCCCACGACAACGGTGAAGCTAGTGAAGGAAATCGCTTTGAAGCTCCCTCTCAGTTGCACTACGCTGCTCTTGACTGGACGAAAAACGAGAAAGATTACGCGGCAAGTATCACTTACCTTGATCGATACGTCGGCAGGATTCTTGATCATCTCAGGAAAACAAAACTTGATCGCAGAACGCTTGTGATCTTCACAAGCGACAACGGACCGGTAAACAACACGATGCGGTTCAACAGCGCCGGCGGGTTGCGCGGAATCAAACGCGACTTGTATGAGGGCGGCATCCGCGTACCATTCATTGCATGGTGGCCCGGGACGGTCGATGCTGGCGGCGAATCGAATCACGTTTCAGCATTTCAGGATTTCTTTCCGACCGCATGCGAGCTTGCGGGCATAAGTAAAATCCCGCATACTGATGGGATTTCTTTCGCAGCGACGCTCAAGGGTAAGCCGCAAATTCGTCACAAGTCACTGTATTTCGAAATTCATGAAAATGGGGGAGCGCAGGCGATCATTGTGTCGAACTGGAAAGCGGTGATCAGACACGGTAATGCCAGATCCGGCGCGCCCGAGTTGTACAACCTCGAAAAAGACCCGTATGAAACCAACGATGTCGCTGCAGAGCATCCGGATATCGCAGCGCAGCTGATGACAGCAATCAGAGCGGCACGCACGCCATCACCCGTGTTTGTACTGCCGGGAGAAGAAAAAACGGATTAGGGCTAAAGAATTATACTTTCCTGAGTCCAAGTAATTTTGCGGCCCCCTCATAGGCATCTTTTTGATGAACGAGCCATGCGGCGCCGAGTGCGGAACCTCGCGGATGTTCGGAGAGAAAAATTGTCCGGTTGGGCAACTCGCGTTTGAGGATTTCAAGGAATAACGTGCTTTTGCTGAATCCGCCCACCAGAATAATGTTGCGAATCTTCTTCTCCGGATCGACCAGATCGATTGAAAGCCGCTGCCACGCGACAAGATCACGCATCAACTGATGCTGCGCTTCGGAAAACGTCGCAAATGACGAGTAGT
>CBKWFZ010000168.1:0-7174 GCA_966673785.1 uncultured bacterium | reverse complement strand
GGAGTGACTCCGAAAAGATAACTGCCTTTCTAAAAGGAAGTATCGCTTCTAAAATTTGAGGTGACGCCAGCGATTCCTGGACAGACCGGATGTCATTACAATTCAATCTTCTATTCGCGTTGCAATTTTCACAGACACATTACCTTTCTTCCTGAATGACTCCACATAGGTGTGTGCTTCGCGGATTTGATCAAGGGTGTATGTTCTGTCGATGACTGCCTTTAATTTTCCCGATTCAATCAAACCTTTCAATACCAGCAGATCGTCCGCATTGGCTTTGGGCGAGCCTGTTACAGAACCGTATTTTCCAGGGGATTTCAATAACGATTTAAGCGTCGATTTTGATGCTTTCCCTACCGCATCCAGAATGACATCGAACCGATCAGGAATATCTGCAATATTCTCCTTCTTATAGTCGATGACACCGTCGGCACCAAGTTGTCTGACCATATCAAAATTTGAAGCACTGCAGATCGCAGTGACGGTGGCACCATAGGCTTTTGCGATCTGAACGGCAAATGTCCCTACACTGCCGGATGCCCCGTAAACCAAAACGTTGTCACCTGCCTTAACACCACTTTGTTTAAGCAATCTTAAAGCCGTTATTCCCCCGATTGGAACTGCGGCAGCCTCTTCAAATGTGATGTTCGTTGGTTTGATTGCGATCATGTTGCTTTCCGGAAGACACCTGTATTCCGCGTAAGCGCCAAACCCGAAGCCGCAGGAGGCAAAGACCTCGTCACCCGTTTTGAACGCAGTAACCTTCTTGCCGACTTCCTCCACGACACCTGACAGTTCAAATCCCAGAATCTTCACACGTTTTGGTTTAAACAATCCATTAAACATTCTTGCGAGAAACGGATCAGCTTTCCGCATACGCCAGTCTCCGGCCGTTACGGTAGTTGCGTAAACCCGGATCAATACTTCATTGTCTTTGGGTGTTGGTTTATCGATATCAACCAGGTTGAGCACATCCGGAGATCCGTACCTTTCATAGATCACTGCTTTCATTTCTTAGCGCGTTGTGTGTGAATTTTTCAAAAGACCGATATCGTACCGTGTATAAACTGCAGCTGTCATCAGCAACAGGGTCACCAGACCAACGAAACCTGCTTCGAGTCCAAACGGTCCGCCTGTAAAAAAATCACTACCTGCCAACAGGCTTGGCTGAAGGACACTGACTTGATCATGACCACTAACACCGAAGCCGAGGATCGAACCCTGCATGACGTTGGCGGAAAAATGAATGGCGATCGGCAAGGCCAGACTTTTTGTCTTCAGGTATGCTTTACCAAACAACATGGAAGCTGTGAAAATATTGACCATCGCCATAATTTTTGTCGATCCGGCGAAGTTAAGCGTGCCGGAATGCGTCAATAAAAATAGCAAAGCAACCACAATTTGCGCGGGCCATTCTCCCAATCCTGCAATAAGTCTTTGAAAGATGAATCCACGAAATAATAGCTCTTCGGCTAAAACTACGCCTGCCATCGACCAGATTGCCGGTAACAATTTTTCGGAGACGCACTTTATTATATCCCATTGGACTAATCCGAAAACGGTTAAGACCAGTGCAGGCACAAGCATGAGCAGGCTTCCGAGGCAAAGTCCGGACAGGAATTCGCGCGGAAAATTTGCCGTGCCGAACAACGATGTCACCGCATTGCCGCTAAGTCGCTGGCAAATCAACGACGCTACAGCTATCACTATCAATTGATGCCAGAACGTAATTTCAAAACCATAGGTTTGTCCGGCTACAATTAACGGAATAACGATTAGCGAAAGGATCAGCAAGAAGATTACGACCCACAAGACGTTGCGCAGTCGTCCTTCCCTGGTAAGAAATATTTGTTTCACGTCAGAATCTCTCGTTGGTGAGCTCTTTGTTTACCATCATACCAGTGGTTGTTCCGGCAGACACCGCATTGGCAACGGTTCGCAGTCGCGTTGTATTGTCACCACAGGCGAAGACGCCCTCGACTGTCGTTTTGTGCGCTGCATCGATCTTCAGATAACCTTCGTCGGTAAGCGCTGCACCAAGTGATGCCGGAATCGGACAATGTTGCACGAATGGCACGCGTGTGTAAAGCGCCTTTACGAATGATGTCGTGCCATCTTTGAAGTTTATCCGCTGGATAAGCCCGCTCACATGCTCGAGTTCCGCAATTTCCTTTTCGACAATCGGGATGCCCTTCGCGTGGAGCTTTTGGGTTTGTGCGTTTGTTAAAGTAGCCTTGCCATTGGTAAAAACCGTGAGATCGCTTGTCCAGTTGCTGATGAGCGCAGCAAATTCAAAAGCATAATCCCCGTTTCCCAAAATTCCTGTGGGCTCAAACCGGCTTTCATAACCGTGGCAATACGGGCAATGCAAAACAGTCTTTCCCCAGCATGCTGCCAATCCCTCTATGTCGGTCAGTACATCTCTGACGCCCGTGGCAAAAATCAGTTTCGTTGATGTAAATATCTGCCCATCGCTCACGGTTACGCTAAAACCCTTTGCTGTTCGGGCTGCGGATTCTGCAACGCCCTTGCAGAACTCAATCGTATTGTAGTTCGCCAGTTGGCCTCGCGCGATGGCAGTAATTTCGGCGGGAGTTTTTCCATCTTGCGTGAGGAAATTGTGGGAATGCGGTGTGGCGCTGTTACAAGGCTGACCGCTGTCAATCACAAGAACATGGCGAAGGGCACGCCCCAACGCCATCGCGGCTGCCATTCCGGAGAAACTTCCTCCTACAATGATCACATCAAACTCTCTTTTGTCTGTCATTTCGTTTTCGTTTTGAGTCAAAGCTGTCGAAACCGTGGGCAACGCAATCATCGACGTCATTGCTGCTGCAAGTTTGGCAAAGTCACGTCTTGAAACGGTCTCCATAGGGTTTCGGCTAAATCGTCTATTTCCCGGTCTTCGGTGAAACCATTCGAATCACCATGTCGACGAAGGGAACGCCGACGAATACGATCCAGGGAACAAGCGAGATTGTCAGCAGAAAGGTGCGCTGATAGAGTGGCAGGACCGATAAGGCCTCACCGAACAGGAACAGAAAAAGTGTGATAGATGGATAAATAACAGCCCAGATCTTCAACGAGGCGATCAATTTCATTTTTGTTTTCATACGCGTTTGTTTTGATATACTTGGTTTGTGATGACACAAAAGTATATCGCACCCCGGCCTCCGGAATAGGACAAAAATCGAGTTGGATTGTATTTATTTGAAATTCGAGCGGAAGGCCTCGGGTGTGTATTGCGTGTGCTTCTTGAAAAACCGGATAAAATAGGAAGCATCTTCGTAACCGAGATGATAGGCTATCTGGTTTACCTGTTCTGAAGTTGCCAGCAAATAACGTTTTGCTTCAAGAATAATATGCTCGTTGATCACCTCCGAAGCTGTCTTGCCCAGCGTCGTCTTGGTGATATTGTTCAGCTGATACACCGACATATTCATGCCGTTTGCGTATTCAGAAACCTGCTTTTGCGTTCCTGCATTCTTTTCGAGCTGCTCGAGAAACTGTTGCAGTTTCTCCTGCTCATACGCACTTCCCGGCGCGGGTTGTTCATGTTCCTTGCGCTGTCGCAAAAGTTCAATGAAAAAAATATCAAGATTGGATCTGATGATTTGCTGATAACCTTCTTTCTGTTCCAGGTATTCGCGATCGATATAGGCGAGCGCCGAATTTAGTCGCGCGAACGCCTCGCGGTCCAACTGACAAAGATTTGTATGGGTAGCCTGCCGCAGCACCTGGCTTGTGCCGCGCTCGTTCAGCTGATAGAACCCGGCATTAAATTCCAGCAAATACCCCGTTGACCCTTCCTTCAGTGACAGCTGATGCACCTGGCCCGGCCGCATGATGAACAAACAATTGTCCTGCACTTTATACGGTATAAAATCGATCTCATGCGTACCCCTCCCCTTCTTAAGCGCCAGGATAAAATAGAAATTATGGCGGTGTAGCTCCTGCACCATGTCTTTTCCACCCAGCAACGCCTCGACCTTTCGAATCCGGAAGTTGGGCGCAACTTCTTTGTCAGATTTAAGGTGGCGGATGGGAATGGGTTTCATGGGGATGATAAGATAGCATTTTACCCTGGTGTGTAAAAATCGACATTCCTGCTTCAGTAATCTTAACAGCGGGATCATAACAAACCTCTCAGGACATGAAACAGCGGCCGGTACGGTTCATTTAATACTTCTGTAATCCCTTGCACCGCACTCAAACCGCCCATTTCCTCATTTGATCGACGATAATTACAAAAATAGTTGTATAACTATAGTAATAGTCATACTTTGGTCGTAGTAATCGTCGTGCAGCGACAGAAACCAGACATTCTTCATTGCACATCATAGGGTAAAAAATGCGGATCTGAAATAAATCAATGAAATGACTCCCTTTCTGATATACCTGTTAAAAGTGTCCGCGGTAATCGCCGTGTTGTATCTGGTGTATTACCTCCTATTACGGCGCAGTACCTTTCATGTACTCAACCGCATTTGCCTGATGGCGATTGTGGTGTTCGCATTCGCGGTACCGCTTATTACCATCGATGCTGACTTTGAAGGCGCAATCCCTGTCATCGAACAAATGAAAGAGAAATACAGTGTTGAGTTTACAGACTACGAGTCCGAAGCGGAAAATGGTTTGACCGACGGCGCGACGCGTTCTTTCCCTTTCCTGAGCGTTATCTACGCAGCCGGCGTTGCGTGGTTCATGTTCCGCTTCCTGAGATCGGTGTTGGAATTGACCCAACTTCGCAGGAAAAGTACAACCGACGAGCTCAACGGTGTTCCGGTGAGGCGTACGAATGTAAAAACGTCGTTTACTTTTTTCAACACGATTTTTATTCCGCATAGCGAGAATGATACAATGATCGCGCGGCATGAGCACGCGCATGTCACACAACGACATTGGATCGATCTGGTGCTGCTGGAGCTTGCGTCAATCGTACTGTGGTTTAATCCGGTTATGCTTTTTTTGAAACGCGAGGTCAGGCTCAGGCATGAGTTTCTTGCCGACATCGCGGTACTGAAGAACGGCGTGTCTTTCGAAGACTACGCGCATTGCCTTGTAAGCAATATCATGCCGACCAATGTCTCGGTACACACCATCAGTCCGCTGAAATCAAATTCAACCAAAGAACGAATCATTATGATGACGAAACAAAGAAGTCCCCGCTACATGTTTTTTTTGTATCTCCTGTTCATCCCGGCATTTGGCGTGACGCTTATGGGATTCGGACGCAAAATCGCCGCTCCTTTTGAACCTGTGAGAAATATCGGGGTACAGGCCTACACGATGGAGGAGGGTCCGCGCATCGCGCCGGTCGACCTTCAAAAGGTGACTAAGATCGTCAAGTATGGCGACCGTATTCATCCTGCAACGAAGATGCTCGCCAAACATACCGGGGTTGATTTCGCGTTGCCGCCGGGATCCGACGTTGTTGCAACTGCAGATGGCGTCGTCGTTGTTCAGGAATTCGGCGAACTTCGTGGCAATTATGTAGTCATCAGACACGATCAGGGATACAGGACCCGTTATTTTCATCTCGAAAAAGCGCTCGTTAAAAATGGTGACGTCGTGAAGGAAGGCCAGGTAATTGGGTTGGTTGGCAGCACCGGAAAGTATTCGACGGGGCCGCATCTGCACTACGAAGTGGTCAAGAATGGTGAGGAGGTTGATCCGAAGGATTACTTGCCAAAGTTGGCGGGGTTGTCAGAGTGATGTCAGCACCGGGACTGAGATCTGCATCCCACCTGATTGTTTTCGATTAGATATTCGCAGGAGTATCGGTGTCCATCAATTAAACGACGATAACCGGACAGTATTCAAAATCGATGAGACCAATATCCGGGAATACATGTCAACTTTCGACAAAACGTCACGGTTTCGCCTTAATCACGATATTCCAGCGAATGTCGTTTGCGAAAGTTCACTCCATTCTTCTCTAAGAATACTGAAATAGATAGAATCCCGTCTGCGGTTCCGCGGCATTTGCATGTGGCTCCTGAGAACACCTTCAGGCTGGGCGCCAATCTTGCGCAAAGCGGATTTCGCCCGCTCATTCAGATTATCCGTCTTGATTTCCACTCTGGCAAAACCCAACCTATCAAATGCGTACCGTAACAACAGGTATTTTGCGTGCAAATTCAGCCCGGTCCCCATCGACGCCCGGCCAAGCCAGCTCCACCCAACCTCTATGCGCTTGTCGTAAAATGAGATATTTCCAAAACTCGTACTTCCACAAATACTGCCATTGCGCTTGTCAATAATCGTAAACGGGAAGCGAAGTCCTCGTTCTTTTTCCTGCAGTGCGTCGGATACCCATTGTGCCAATTCGTCCGGCCTGCTTAAATCTCTGGTAAAGTACGTCCAGATATCCGGGTCAGCGGCAATCTGTGAGAAGGAAGACAGGTCGGCTTCGGAAATGAGACGTAATTTTGCACGATCGGTCTCCAGCACCAGGGTATCGGGAAAATATTCGATGAAACTCATTGGATGAAAAAAAACTATTACATGGTAGTTCTACGATTTCCTGCAAGATAAGTTGACGCTTCTCCGGGTACAACGACGCTGCCTTTCAGGAAAAAGCCTTGTGGGAATCAAGAATCAAAAAGCCCCGACTTTAGTATAGAGACCGGGACAGCGCCGAAATAGATCTAAAATTCCCGAGCACAACGTTTCGTTTGCTCCGTATGACCCGATGGAAAGACCGGAAAATTGCGCACCTCCGCAGTTGCCGCAATTTGTCGATAGTGACTCACATAGTGCTGAAGCAACAGTGAGGGCAGTATGCACTCCCCGACCGAAAGCCCATTGCTATCTTTTCTGGAAACATCACCGCGATCCATAGAAATTCTTTGCATTATTCAGATGATCAAACCGTATTTGTCAAATCATCATCGCAGGCCAGCGATGGATCGACATTATCCAAACTATCCGGCAGAAACGCATTCGCCGACGATAATGTAGGACCGTGGGCAACGAAAGGACCTAACACACTACCTTCGCCTCGCGATTCGATTGCTATTCGGCCGCGTCGCAATAGCTGTTCACGTACCCTGATTCTTTGGACCGTATTATGAACGGTATAGCCTCGGGCGGATCGTTCATTGAAACGCCTGCCGCCCGAAAAACATCTCAACCTGCTTCTTGTAACTTACACCAATCGGGAGAGCCTTGT
>CBKWFZ010000167.1:0-7202 GCA_966673785.1 uncultured bacterium | reverse complement strand
GAAAGCACTGGCTACCAATGATGACTGGGAAAATTTGCGAAGCAGGGTGGAGGCCGCAGTGTCGTTTTTTGTAAAGGAAATTGATGAACGGATTATCAACCCCCTGCAAGAATACGACAATCACCTGAAGACTTCCTCTCGTGTCAAGAAGGTTCGGAAGAAGCTCGGCGAACTCGTCGATGTATTCCGGGAGCTCCAGGGATGTTTCAAGGGGGCTTCTGGCTTAGCTGCCGCAATGGAGGAAAGATAGGGATGCGCCCATTGCATCCCGTATTATCTTATTGCTGAAATTCCGCGGCTCCGATATCGTAAATGCCGCCACTCAGGCGTGCAGTTCCGTAGTAGTCATGCGTAATATTAAATGCAGAGATGTCCCTGCCCTTGTTTACTACCGGCGATGAAGCGGTTGAAATCCGATAGTCAGACTCCACCGGGTTCACGAATTTGGCCTGCTTGATATCACGTGTAAGGTAGTTGTTTTCCGATTTTACCTTCACGCCTGTGTTAAGCACAAAGATGTATGCCTTCTCCCCAAGCGTTGCAAGCGTTCCGGGATTTACCACGATGTTGTTGGCGAATACGTTAACGGGAGCCTTGTCGGAATAAAGACGGATTCCTTCGGTCTTCGGGTTGATGATCGTATTGTTGAGGAAGAAGTATCCGTCGCCGACATTCGGGGATCTGTCGTCGCAGAAGATACCTATTGATCCGGCGTCGACGATGATATTGTTGTGAACAACGTTGTCCGACAGACCGAAGACCGTGATGCCGGGACCGTTACCCTTTTTGATGATATTGGAATGACATTCACCAACCGTTCCGGTACCGATGCAAATTCCGCCGCTTTGGTCGGGTTTGTTTTTCGTTGAGTAGTTTTCAATAATATTCCCGAAGATGTATGCAGAAGACGTCGCGCTGCTAAGTTGGATGCCATCCCATCCTGAATTACGAACCAGGTTCTTGTAGACCCGGACGTTTTCGATCGTGTGCGGAAGTTTCGTTCCACACGGAGTCTTCGTGCCGTTGTAACCGGTGTGTCCGATGTAGAACCCTTCACCACCTGTATCGTGGATATAGTTATGGTTGAATGTAACATCACGCATGATAAAATTTCCGCGATGTGTGGCAACGTCACATGTGGGATCGGTTTTAGCCATGATTCCGGAAAACCCGACCTTGAAGGCTTCAATATGATCGACCTTAAAGTGGCTTGCGAAAGGTCCGAGGACAAGGCCATTTGTCGTAGCCCCGGTCAGCTTGATGCCATATCCACCGTTCACGTTGCCTCCCGAGACGCGGAAATGTTTACTGTTCGCAACCTTGATAACATACGGTTTACCCGGCGCATTGATCGTAACTTCACCGTCGCAATTGGTGATCACAATCGGGTCTGCTTCAGTGCCCTGGAGATTCGTGAATGTGAGATACGGATACGATGTAGTCGCGTTGAGGCAAATGACATCGCCTGGCTTGATGCCGATTACCTTGCCGTCGATCGTGGTTTTATTGGCAGGAACAACGTAGTCGCACGACGCGCAGGCAAGTGCCGATGCCGTTGCATCAAGCTGGAGGTCGTCTGGATTTGACACGCGCACATCCGGCGCCGTTTCGGGTTCAATCGGATCTTCCGAACAATGAAGAAGGGTAAAGGAGACGAAAAAGATTAGACAAGTTTGAACGACAGTTCTTAAAAAGTTTGAAGACATTAGGTCGATGTGGGATTAAGTTGCCGCGGGATTCCGGCAGAAAAAATGATTTCATTAGTGAAAGAAGACAACCTGACTCGTGAAATCCGGTCAATGCATGGTGTTTGATTTGGCGCGTTTCAGATTTATTTGACGGCCTAAAGAAAAGGCAGACACCCGTTTCATTCGGAGTTCTTTGGTGTCATACGGAAGACATGTAAGTTTCAAAGGCGTTCCTTTTGAAAAGCGGAAACCTTTAAAGCGGGTAAAGGATGTCCGGTACGTATAGCCGCCAAGTTGCAACGAACCAAATAGAAAACGGGCTTTTGACCGAATGCGATCAATCTCTTTTTAAACGATCATTGCCGAAATCGGTGATTTTGCGGCAAATGGTACAGGCAGGAGGGCAAAAAAAGAAGAGGTCACCGTTGGCAACCTCTCCTTTTACTTAACCAAATCAGCAAATGCCGATCAATCTTCGGACATCGGTGTATCCTTAGAAACACCGGTCATGCTGTATGCGATGAGGATGGGCTTTTCCGCTTCGCCAATCAGATTTACAAATTCAAGATTGCCGTACTTCACTGCGGCATCGAGACAGATTGCCTGACCCGGCTTGATACCGAGTTCCTTTCCATCGATCACCGAGGCGTCGGCAGGAACGACAAATGTGCAGGTTTTGCAATCAAGAACGGATACGAATTCCGTGTGAAGTCCGTCTACCGTGAGACTGAGCACAGGATCACTACCGGCTGCGGATACCGCCTGAATATCGGCTTCCGGCCTGTCGGGAGTTATTTCGTCATCTTCGGAACATTGGGTCAAACTGAAAAGTGCGAGTGCCGGGATAAAAAACTTGCCGGCGATTGAGGGGAATTTCCACGTTTTCTTCATTCTTGTCTGTGTTGTTTTGCCCGTAGGCGTGAGACGTTTTTTTCCGATAAAAGCGTATAGACGTTAGGTTATTTTGTTCGCAACGGTACAAAGGAACAAAATCGTGACGGATCACCGATAGGGGAAGCCGGGCCTTTTCTGGCAAAAGCAGTTTCCGGGGATGAACACC
Source organism: uncultured bacterium (assembly GCA_966673785.1). Lineage (GTDB taxonomy): Bacteria > Bacteroidota > Bacteroidia > Cytophagales > Cyclobacteriaceae > Ohtaekwangia. The sequence continues at coordinate 4,454 of CBKWFZ010000167.1, read as the reverse complement.
CGATGAGGGCGGTGAAAGTCAGAAAGGTTATGTAGCCAGTACGTTAGTTCCCTGCCGGGTCTGCGATCCAGTCAACACCCTTGCGCAGCATTTCAAGGGTGCGTGCCTCCCTGGATCCCGCTACGGGATGATAGTCGTATATCCAGTTTGCCTGCGGCGGGAGACTCATCAGTATTGATTCAGTACGCCCGTCCGTTTCAAGTCCGAATTTTGTTCCGCGATCCCATACAAGATTGAACTCAACATATCTTCCGCGGCGGATCAGTTGCCAGTGTTTTTCGGCGTCATTGTAAGGAAGCGTTCCGTTCTTTTTCATAAGATGCACGTAGACCGGCGCAAATGCTTCACCGACGTCCTGCAGGAATGCGTAGCGCGAGGCGCGCGAAATACCCGTGGTATCGTCAAGGTGATCGAAAAATATTCCGCCTATCCCACGCGTCTCATTCCGGTGGCGGATGAAGAAGTAGTCGTCGGCCCAGGTCTTGAACGCTGCGTAATAACCGGGATCGTGCCGGTCGCATACGGACTTCAAGGTTGTGTGAAAATAACGCGCGTCTTCTTCGTCAATGTAGTGCGGTGTGAGGTCGATGCCGCCTCCAAACCACCACTTCCCATTGCTCATTTCAAAATAGCGCACGTTCATGTGTATGATCGGAACGAAAGGATTCCTCGGGTGCAGCACGATACTCACACCCGTTGCAAAGAAGTCGAGCCCCGCTGTCTCCAGTTTCATCATTCTCAATATTTGCTCAGGCGCTTTTCCCCAGACTGCCGAGAAATTTACGCCGCCTTTTTCAATGATGTTTCCGTCGGTCATCACGCGCGATACACCGCCTCCGCCACCCGGCCGTTTCCATGCATCTGCTCTGAATTTTCCGGCGCCATCAGCGTTCTCAAGTTGTGAACAGATCCTTTCCTGAAGACCGGTAAGCCATGCGGCGATTTCTTCGCGTGAGACGTTATTATTCATAGAGGTGCAAATATGGCCGGAAAGCCGGTATATGCAAATCCTGACGAACCGGTTTACCGACTTACGCAACGGTTTGCAAACGCTAAATTCTTTATATTGGGCACGAGACCAACGTAATTGAGCATGCCTGTAAAGACATCCGCTGAAGCCCCCGTTTCTTCCGGGGTGGAAAAAAGTATTCTGTTTAAAGCTTTCTCGCTGATGTGTAAAGCAAAGCGCATGGCCGGGCTTTACGATGAACGAAAGGACGTTGCAAGCCGGTATGTTCATAGCACTTCACGGGGTCATGAAGCGATTCAGCTTGCGGTCGGGATGCAGCTGACTCCGGCTGATTTTGCCGCATTGTACTATCGCGACGAGTCCATGTTGCTTGGTATCGGGCTTGAACCGTATGAACTTATGCTTCAGCTCATGGCCAAACACGATGACCCGTTTTCAGGTGGGAGATCATATTATGGCCATCCGTCGCTGAAACGGGATGGTTTTCCCGTGATACCGCATCAAAGCTCCGCAACGGGCATGCAGGCAATTCCCGCAACGGGGATGGCGCACGGCCTCAGCTTTCTCAGGGCGCAGGGTCTGAGGAATGAACACAAAAAATCGGTGGTGATGTGCTCGTTGGGTGACGGCTCCGTCACTGAAGGCGAAGTAGCCGAAGCATTTCAGATGGCTGTGCTGAAGCAGTTGCCGATACTTTATGTCGTGCAGGACAACGACTGGGGTATTTCCGCAACAGGTGGGGAGATGCGCGCCATGGATGCTTACGAGTACGCGGCAGGGTTCAAGGGGTTGCAACGCTATCGCACGGACGGATCCGATTTTATCAGGTCATGGCACGCCGTGACGGAGGCCCTCGATTATGTGAGGCATCAGCAAAAACCCGCTCTTCTTCACGCATGTTGTCCATTGCTTGGTCATCATACTTCCGGTGTGAGAAGGGAGTGGTATCGCGCCGACGATCTCGAGACCTGTAAAAAAGACGACCCTTATGATAAACTGAGGGACGCGCTTCTGGCGATGGGAGAGACGCCGGACGCCCTCGACAGCCTTGAACACGATGCACGCATTGCCGTCGAAAATGATTTCGAACGCGCCCTGAACGCACCAGATCCGGATACGACTGATTTCGATTCACATGAGTTTGCACCTGCTCCCATTACTGAAGAATCAGGCAGACGCAAAGGCGACAACCCGGAAAAGATCGTAATGGTCGACAGTGCACTTCACGCCATTGATGAGATACTGAAAAAACATCCCGAAGCGTTGTTCTACGGTCAGGACGTCGGGCGCCGTTTAGGCGGCGTGTTTCGCGAAGCCGCAACGCTGGCTGCGAAGTACGGCGATCACAGGGTTTTCAATACGCCGATCCAGGAAGCGTATATCGTCGGGTCGACGGCGGGTATGGCCGCCGTTGGAGCCAAACCGATCGTTGAAATTCAGTTTGCCGACTATATCTGGCCCGGTATGAACCAGCTTGTGGAGGAGCTGTCAAAAAGCTGCTATCTGTCCCGGGGAAAATTCCCGGTGCAGGCACTAATACGCGTACCGATTGGCGCGTATGGCGGAGGTGGACCATACCACTCGGGAAGCATCGAGTCCACATTGCTGACTATACGCGGAATTAAGGTCGTGTATCCGTCGAATGCGGCAGACATGAAAGGTTTGTTGAAGGCGTCATTCTATGATCCAAACCCTGTCGTCCTGCTTGAACATAAGGGATTGTACTGGTCGAAGGTACCGGGCACGGCCGATGCAAAGACCGTCGAGCCGGATGAGAACTATATTATTCCACTGGGAAAGGCGAACATGGTGGTACGTGCCGATGACATCAGCATCCGTGAAGGCAACGCTGTGGTGGTAATAACGTACGGGATGGGTGTCTATTGGGCGACTGAGGCCGCGAGCCGGTTTGAGAGCCGGGTATCCGTGCTTGATCTGCGAACGCTTAACCCGCTGGACTGGGAAGCAGTCGCTTTAGCGGTACGGGAGCATGGACGCGCTCTGGTGCTAACTGAGGAACCGCTGATGAATTCATTTGCAGAAAGTCTTGCGGGCAGGATATCGCAACGTTGTTTTCAGTTCCTCGACGCGCCCGTTCGAGCGTATGGTTCGGCGAATCTTCCGGCAGTTCCGCTGAACGCAGAGCTCGAAAAAAAAATGATCCCGAACGCTGAAAAGGTCGCAGCTGAGATAAAGGCCATACTGGATTACTAGACAGGAGAGCAACGCTCACCATTAGCTGGATCGCAGGGGATGAGCAAAATTGGCAGGTAAAGGAATACACGCAGAGGCGCGGAAACGCGGAGTTTCGCAGAGAATTGTTGTCAACAATAGGTGTGAAACGGTGTCAGAAGTTTCAAACTTCAGAAAACGATTCTGATCAGAATGAATACCCAATACCCACGTTATAAATTACGGGCTCGCGAAAATCTGTGTAGGTATCAGTTGCTACTTCCTTGGCGTAAGGCTGCCAGAAACGTGTTTTGTCAAGCACAAAACGATCACCGGGATCACGGGCGGGGTCAAAAACTTTTATGCCGACGTCGAATCGCAGGATAAGAAACGTAAAATCGAATCGCAGACCGAAGCCTGTGCCCACAGCGATCTCTTTATAAAAATCGGAAAGCCGGAAATGCGACGACCCGTCTTTGACTATTGGAGTAATTCCATCACCCGCCTTCGGTCGAAAGGTCCAGACATTGCCGGCGTCAACGAACACTGCGCCGCTCAATACACCGACAAGCTTCTTTCGCAATTCAACGCTGCCTTCAAGCAGGATTTCAGCCGGCTTTTCGATACTGTAGTCGTAAAGTCCGTCCTCCCTGGGGTCTTCACTAAGCTGAGGCTTGGATGAGCCCGGGCCGAGACGCCTTGGCCTCCATGCACGGATACTATTGCTTCCCCCGATGAAAAAGAATTTTTCGTAAGGCAGACTTTTATTTTCGGAATAGGAGTATGCGAGTCCGCCGTTGATCCGGTATGCGAATACCGTATTCCGGTTGATCACTTTTATTACGCGGTAGTCAGCGCTGAACCTGATGTATTTGAAGTATTGCAGATTGTATGGTTCAAGCAGGTCCGGATTTACGAAATTCCAGATCGTGCCACCGGTTTCGATCTGCGCCCTTAGAAAGCTTGAGTTGCTTTCAATGTTGCCATAATTGTTCTTATTCCAGATGACGCCGAAAATCACACTATTGACAAATGACGGGCTGAACGAATTAACAAGGCTGTTGTTCCCGAGCTGACGCTGTGTATCCAGAAGTTCCTTGAATTCAGCCGAGAATTGTGACGTATCCGTTCCAATAATACTGACGTTAAAGGGAGTGAGTGAGTAGGCCAGGTTTCTGTTGTTCTGCCACGTATAGGTTCCGTTGAGCGAAACCGCAGTGCGGCGGTATTCGGGCCTGTCGGTAAAGGTATAGCCGGCAATCAGTTTCGTCTTCGGGTTGTATTTGGCGAGCCGGAATCGCGTCGGTTCACG
>CBKWFZ010000166.1:0-7223 GCA_966673785.1 uncultured bacterium | reverse complement strand
GGTACAGATAGGCAAAGAGATCGAGCGGGTACTGCATACCGGAAATGTCGGGGTAGTGATAGACGCCAACCATATGTGCGTGGCATCCCGCGGCGTGGGAGATACAAACAGCAAGACCGGGACAGCCTATTTTTCAGGTAAGTTCAACGACGAAAACGTCAAGCGGGAATTCCTGAATTACATCAACAGTAAATAGTAACGATCATTCGCTTGTTTAGCTTTTTTGATTGGATTGTTGCTCAATTCAGACGGAATTGATTTAACTTCGACACATAAAAACCCCTTAACAGTTCCATTTTATGTCCCTCGAAAACGATATCAAACAAAAATTCCGCAATGAGTCTCAAAAGGCTATCCTGAACATTCTCTATACCTCGTATTTTATCCAGGACCGGATGAACATGCTGTTCAAGCAGTATGACATTACCCGGCAGCAATACAATGTACTGCGTATCCTTCGCGGCCAGCACCCGGGCCATGCATCGGTGAATCTTATTCGTGACCGGATGCTCGATAAGATGTCCGACGCATCGCGAATCGTTGAGCGGCTCCGGCTGAAGGATCTTGTGATCCGGAAAGGCGCGGAGAAAGATAAGCGCGCGGTCGAGGTCACCATCACCGAAGCCGGTCTCCAGCTTCTTCGCGAGATGGAAAAACCGGTGGAAGAATTTGAAACATTACTGAAAAACCTCTCCGATGACGAAACCCGTCAACTGAATACGCTGTTGGACAAGGTAAGGGAAGGTCAGACTTCTACGACGGCTCCGGTTAAGTCGGAAGCAGCCCTTCATTAGGAAGAAAAAATCATTACTTTAGCAGCGGTTTTAAAACAACAATTATGGTATTTGATCTTGACATGATTAAGGCTGTTTACAAGCAGATGCCGTCGCGCATCGCGAAAGCCAGGCAAGTGGTAAACCGCCCTTTGACCCTCTCCGAAAAAATTCTGTATTCACATCTGCATCACGACCAGCATGCGGAGAACTTTGGCCGGGGAAAATCATACGTAGATTTTGCGCCCGACCGGGTGGCCATGCAGGATGCCACGGCCCAAATGGCCCTGCTTCAATTCATGTCAGCAGGCCGACCGAAGGTCGCCGTCCCCTCAACAGTACATTGCGATCACCTTATCACCGCGAAGACCGGCGCTGAGGAAGACCTCACCGTCGCGACGAAAGAAAGCAAAGAAGTTTTTGATTTTCTTTCTTCCGTATCCAACAAATATGGAATCGGCTTCTGGAAGCCCGGAGCCGGAATCATTCACCAGGTGGTCCTTGAAAATTATGCTTTCCCTGGCGGTATGATGATCGGAACCGATTCTCATACCGTAAACGCGGGTGGTCTCGGAATGGTAGCGATCGGAGTTGGTGGCGCCGATGCCGTAGACGTAATGGCCGGAATGGCCTGGGAACTGAAATTTCCAAAACTGATCGGAATCAAACTTACCGGTAAATTGAGCGGCTGGGCATCCGCCAAAGATGTTATCCTCAAAGTAGCCGGAATCCTTACCGTTAAAGGAGGCACGGGAGCAATCCTTGAATACTTTGGCGACGGAGCAGAAGCACTTAGCTGTACCGGTAAGGGAACTATTTGTAACATGGGTGCAGAAGTTGGTGCGACCACTTCAACGTTCGGATACGACGAGTCGATGGAACGATACCTCATCGCCACTGGTCGCGCGGAAGTCGCGAACCTTGCAAATGGCATAAGAGAGCACCTGACTGGTGACCCTGAAGTTTACGCAAATCCGGAGCAGTACTTTGACCAGGTTGTCGAGATCAACCTTTCCGAACTTGAGCCTCACCTGAACGGTCCGTTTACACCCGACCTCGCCACACCGATCTCCCGTTTGAAAGAGGAAGCTGAAAAGAACGGTTGGCCATTAAAGGTTGAAGTTGGTCTGATCGGTTCGTGTACGAACTCATCGTATGAAGATATTTCAAGAGCCGCCAGTCTCGCGCGCCAGGTTGCCGAGAAGGGACTTAAAACAAAAGCAGAGTTCACTATAACACCTGGTTCCGAACAGGTACGTTATACCATCGAACGCGACGGATTCATCGATACGTTCCACAAGATCGGCGCGAAAGTTTTTGCCAACGCCTGCGGACCATGCATCGGTATGTGGAACCGCGTTGGTGCCGACAAGCGGGAAAAAAACACAATTGTTCATTCTTTCAACCGGAACTTTCAGTCTCGTAACGACGGCAATCCCAACACCTACGCGTTTGTAGGATCGCCGGAACTTGTCACTGCGCTTGCCATTGCGGGCGATCTGAGTTTCAACCCTGCAACCGATTATCTTACCAACGAACAGGGCCAGCAGGTGAAGCTTGACCCTCCTACCGGTGACGAACTTCCGGTAAAGGGATTCGATGTGAAGGATCCGGGTTACGTCGCGCCTGCTGCTGATGGCAGCGGTGTCGTAGTGAAAGTAAGTCCGACGTCTGACCGCCTCCAGTTGCTTGATCCGTTCAAGCCATGGGAAGGCACCGATCTTAAGGGATTGCGTGTTCTCATCAAGGCCAAGGGAAAATGTACGACGGATCACATTTCAATGGCCGGAAAGTGGCTTAAATACCGCGGCCACCTGGATAACATATCGAATAACCTGCTCATCGGAGCTACCAATTTCTTCAACGGCCAGATCAACAGTGTCAAGAACACCTTGTCCGGCAACTACGATGAAGTTCCGCAAGTACAACGCGCGTATAAGGCACAAGGCATTGGGACGATCGTGGTCGGTGATGAAAATTATGGTGAAGGATCATCGCGCGAGCACGCTGCGATGGAACCGCGGCATCTTGGAGTTCGTGCCATCCTGGTGAAATCTTTTGCACGTATCCACGAAACAAACCTTAAGAAACAAGGGATGCTTGCGCTCACATTCGCCGACAAGGATGATTACAACAAGATCCAGGAGGACGATACCATCGACATCATCGGTCTCACGACATTTGCGCAGGATAAGCCGTTGACACTGGTGCTTCACCATACTGACGGCACATCGGATGAAATTGTGGTGAATCATACTTACAATGCCAGCCAGATCGCGTGGTTCAAAGCGGGATCTGCACTCAATCTGATGGCGGAGAAGTTTGCGTCCGAGAAAAAAACGAAACTGGCACCGACGACCAAAACACCGGGCAAGACTGTCGTTCAGAAAAAAGTTGAAAAGAAGGCTGAACCGAAAAAAGAGACCAAGGCCATTGCGAAGAAGGCGGTTTCAAAAACAGCCGCGAAGCCCAGTGCGAAGAAGAAGGCAGCGACGAAGGCGGTAACCAAAGCCAGCAAGGTGTCACCGGGTGCAGCCAGGAAAGGAAAAGCTGTCGCCAAAAAAGCTATAGCCGTAGCCAAAAAAGCAACAGCAAAGAAGGCTGTCGCAAAGAAGGCCGTGAAAAAGGGTAAGGTTTCGTTGCGTAAAGTCGTAAAGGTTATTGCAGGCGATGCCGCGCGAAAGGCCAAAAAAATCGTCCGGAACGTGGTCAAAAAGGTAACTTCGAAAAAGTCGTCCGCAACAAAAGGCAAGAGCGGCGCAAAACGAAAAAAATAGTCCACAGGAAAGCCGCCAAGCGCGGCTTTTTTGTTGAATTACTTAGCCGGGTTACAAGCTGCCACCTGTTGCAATGGGTACGCCATCCGGTTACATTTGTTTAAATCATTCAGGAATTATGGAAAAGCAAAAAATCACTCCAAAAAGATCGATCACCGAAGAAACTGAAAAATTGCTCAACAAGCAGATCATGATGGAGGGCAAATCTTCCGCAGCCTACCTTTCCATGGCGTCGTGGTGCGAAACCCATGGTTATGAAATTTCCTCCGGCTTTCTGTACCGGCATGCTGACGAAGAGCGGATGCATATGCTAAAGCTCTTCCGGTACGTAAACGCCGCCGGCGGACATGCGTTGCAGCCCGAGATTTCCGGACTGAAGCATTCGTTCGAAAACCTGCGTGAAGTTTTCGAAAGCGTTCTGCACCACGAACTTGAGGTCACCAAGTCGATCAATTCGATCGTTGATCATTGTTTTCAGATTAAGGATTTCGCGACTTTCAACTTCCTTCAGTGGTATGTAATGGAACAGCGTGAGGAAGAAACGATAGCCCGGCGCGCAGTTGAGCTATTTGAACTGATTGGAGAACAGGGAGTTGGTTTGTACATGATCGATCAGGAGATCGGAAAACTCGAAGCCTACGCGGCAAAAGTTTCCGGGGAATAAACACACACCGCATGGCAAAAGGAGTTTATCGCTCCTTTTGCCTATGAAAGTGGTCGCTTGCCACGACCAAAATCGTCTCTGAAAACGATTGAAATGTGGTCTTTTATGGGTAAATTTCTTTAACTCACCCAAATCGAACCACTATGAAAACGATCCGGCACTTTATCACTGTTATTTTTGTCGCCGCCGCCCTTTGTGCTTATGGTCAGAAGAAAGACATCGAGGCAATCAAGGCGCTCATTGAAAAGGAAACGAAGGCTTTTTTCGAGATTGACCAGAATGCCTGGGCGGAAAGTTGGGTTCACACTCCGTACGCCTTTTGGTCATTTGCCGATACAACCGATGTAAACAGTTTCTCCGGCTGGCAATCGATCAAGGAAGGATTTGCCGCCTACTTCCGGACCGCCAAGCCCTCTCCCGCCAAGATTGACCGGACATGGCACGAGATAAAAGTTTTCGGCAACGGGGCTTACGCGCGGTTTACGCAAAAGGTCAGCGACAATACCCGTCGACCTCCGCAGGCTGAAGTAAGGGTACTCGAAAAGATAAAGGGACAGTGGAAGATTGTTTGCGTAAGCGTAATCGCCATTGAAAAGGACAATCAACCCAGACGGTAGCGGTTCCGTTAGTATTGTCCGGTCCGTAACATAACGAGCGTACATGCCTCCAGAGCCTCGATGCCCTCGCTCTCTGCGCGCTGCTCAAAAACGTAATTCTCGGTTCCCGGATTGAAGATGATTCGCCTTGGTTTCAGGCTGAGAATATAATCGATCCACTCCTCCTGGTTGCGAGTACCAACGTACATAGTGACTGTATCCACACCGTCGATGGCCGGCCTTTGTCTGAGGTCAAGGATCTGCTTGCCGAATACCTCGCCGGTCTTGATGCTGACGGGCACAAAATCATGGCCGTATTCCCTCAACATCTGCGCCGCAAGATAGGCATACCGTGAACGGTCAGGGGTGGCGCCGATAATTACTGTTTTCTTTCCCATAGAGCGCAGTTTAAACCTTTGGACTAATTTGCCGTAACCAGCAAGTAAATAAAGTTAACTTCGCTAAAAAAATACAGCCAACATGCGAATTGCCGTCCTGATTATTGCCCTTTGTTTTAATGGGCCATTTCTGTTCTCTCAAAGCAAAGCAAAAAGATATGATTACACAGTCGATTTGACCCGCGTCGTCGATGACCGGGTTTATGTAGAGCTGCTGGTACCTGGAAACCTGCCCGATGAGATCACTTTCTTTATGCCCAAGGTAATCCCCGGCACCTATGCCATCGCTGATTATGGCCGTTATGTTAATGACTTTAAGGCTTTGGACAAAAAAGGAAGGGAAATCCCGGTTGAAAAGGTCAATGAGAATACCTGGAAGATCAGAAACGCAGGCAAACTGGTAAAAATCAGCTACTGGGTTGACGACACGTTTGACACGGAAGTGGAAGGTCCGGAGATCTTCTGGCCGGCCGGAACTAACATCGAATCAGGGAAGAACTTCGTGGTCAATACGAGCGGGTTCTTCGGTTATATAAAAGATATGAAGGACATTCCGTTCCAGATCAGTGTTGTGCGGAGCCAGGATTTCTACGGAAGCACCGGATTGATACCGGTTCAGACCGGCGCACCTGTAAAGATCGCCAAACCTGAGAAAAATGATTCGTCACAGGGAAAGGCGGTGGATGTATTCCGCACCGCCGACTACGATGAACTGATCGACTCGCCAATGATGTTTGCCAAGCCCGATACCGCAGTTATCCGTGCCGCGAATGCGGAGGTTTTGATCGGATCATATTCGCCGAACAACAAGATCACAGCAAAAGAAATTGCTGAAAGTATTCGCGAAATACTGGATGCGCAGACCAAATTCCTGGGTGGAAAGCTACCCGTCGACAAATATGCATTTATCTTTTATTTTACCGACGAACCGGTTGTAAGCTATGGCGCTTTGGAGCATTCCTATTCGTCATTCTACTATATGCCCGAAATGCCGATCGACGAGATTAACAGTCAGTTGCAGGACGTCGCAGCGCACGAGTTCTTCCATATTCTCACTCCGCTGACCGTGCATTCCGAGCAGATCGCTGATTTCGATTTCAACGATCCCGAGATGTCGAGACACCTGTGGCTTTATGAAGGCGTTACCGAATACTTTGCCGGCAACGTGCAGGTGAAATACGGACTGATTACACGCGAGCAATACATGAATATGCTCTATGAAAAGATGCTCACGGCTGACGACTTTCTGGATGATGTCCCATTTACCGAAATCAGCAAGAACACACTTGACAAGTACCACGACCAATATTACAACGTATATCAGAAAGGCGCGCTCATCGCGATGTGTCTCGATATCAAGTTGCTCGAATTATCAGGTGGCAAATACAACTTACGCGATTTGATGCTCGATCTGTCGGAGAAATTCGGGAAAGACAAGGCTTTTGAGGATGAAAAGCTTTTCGAAATCATTACCGGGATGACGTATCAGGAGATCGGGACATTTTTTTCAAAACATGTAGCCGGGGCAGAACCATTACCCTTGAAAGATATCTTTCAGTTAGTCGGAATCCTGTATGAAAAAGAGCAGGCCTTCGAAGATTTCAGCATGGGATTTTCAGGAAACGACCTTGGTGTTGCTCAGGATGATTCGAAGCCACGCCTGAAGATTGCATCGACAGCAAGGCAAAATGCAATGGGTAAGGAACTGGGTTTTCGGGAGGGCGATATCTTTCTGGCCATCAACGGCGAACCGCTGCCGGATCTGGGACCTGAGTTGGGCGTCTTCCTTCAAAAGCATTATCAGGCATTGCCGCAGACAGATACCTTGTCGTATACTGTATTACGCACGAACGAAACCGGTGTAGCACGCGAGGTAGAGCTAAGTGCGCCCGTCAAAAAGGTTGAGATGGTACGGAGACACTTGCTTCAGCCGGACCCGGCTGCGACAGAAGAGCAACTTGCCCTGCGCAACGCCTGGCTTGGTGAAACAAGTGACCAGTAAAGGGTTCATGCAT
>CBKWFZ010000165.1:0-7269 GCA_966673785.1 uncultured bacterium | reverse complement strand
CTGAAACAGATGTGTAGGTATTTGCCTGGGCACTCGTTCCGGCGAGAACAGTTAAATCGTGAATATCGTTAAGCGTCTTTGTCCAGGTGAGCGTGTTATCCCACAGCCAGGTCAGGCTTTTGTTGAAACCGACACCCAGGTAACTTTCCACCTGCGGCGTTGGATGCCAGTCGTACTTCGGATTCCAGTTCTTGTCATCCCAGAAATTCGCCTGCAGCCCGAGACTCGACCGGAGCTTGAAATCGTTCAGGATATCCGCCTCACCGAACATTGATCCGATAAGGTTATATCCCTTCGTTATGTTTGAGGGGACTTTCGCGACACCCACCGGATTGTTCATTCCGCCGTACCACAACGGGTTGCCTAACGGATCAGAGTAACTTCCGTCCTCCTTGTACACAGGTTGTACAGGAACCATGGCCATGGCATTCCGGATGTCGTAGTTCCCGCTTTCTTTCAAGTCGTGATTCAGTGTAATCGTGTGACCAAACTTGACGTGGTCGAGTACACGGTGATCGCCGTTAAACTGCAGTGACATTCGCTTGTAGCCGGTATTGATCACAATTCCTTTATGATCGACGAGGTTTGCCGAAACGTGATACGTCGATCTTTCGCTTCCGCCGGAATACGAGAGGGACAGGCTCGTTTTGGGTGCGGTGCGTATCATTGCGTCCAGCCAGTCCGTGCCTTCGCCAAGTGAAGCAGGGTCTGTATACGCCGGATTGACGGGTTGGCCGTTCGCCGCCATCATCTCATTATTTAATTGCGCAAACTCCGATGCGTTCAGCATTCCGGTAAGGTTGGTTGGCTGCTGTACGGATGTAAAGAAATCTATATTGAAGCCGGATGCGTTCTTCTGGCCTCGTTTCGTGGTTATAATCAAAACGCCATTTGCCGCGCGCGAACCGTAGATCGCAGTAGCCGAAGCGTCTTTGAGTACCTGGATGTTCTCAATGTCATTGGGATTGATCGTATTCAGACCGGATTGTGTCGGGAAGCCATCGATGACAATCAGCGGATTCGTTCCATTGATGGAACCCAGTCCGCGGATGATCAGTTGCGCGTCGTTTCCCGGCGCGCCCGACGTAAGTACCTGCAGCCCCGCAGCCCGGCCCTGAAGCGCATCACTGACAGAAACCAAAGGCAGGGATGATAACGCTTCCGGTTTGATCGTCGAAACGGCGCCGGTCACATCGCGTTTGTCCTGGGTACCATAGCCGACCACAACCAGTTCCTGCAGCGTCTTGACATCAACCTCGAGTTGCACATCGATCACCGACCTGTTCCCAACTGTTTGCTCCTGGGTCGCATATCCGATGGCGGAAAACACCAGGATCGAGGCTTCCGAGGGGACCTCGAGAACATATTCGCCATTCACGTCGGTTTGCGTTCCGGTGGTCGTGCCTTTTACGAGGATGTTAACACCGGGAATTGGGGAACCGTCATCTGCTGCGATGACTTTACCCTGAACAGGCTTATTCTGCCGGGCTCCATAAAGCCTGTGGGCTGCCAAAATTTCCGCTGCCGCAAAAAGCAGGAGAAGGCTTCCCAGCACGGCCGATCTCAGTAGTAAATGCTTCATATTTATTGGATTTGAGTTTGGGTACCGGATGAGGATTACCTCAAACGATTTCAAACAAAAATCCAAAGGGGCCGCGGCAATACGCTCCTGAAAAAGCGGCATTATAGATCGATGAGCCGGCGTGATCTTATAACATATTGAAAGCAAGCCTGTTGCCTGAAAGGTTTTTTCGGCAATTATAGACCGGTTACAGACGCAACCGTTGCCGGAAAACAAAAAAACAACAGCTCCTCAGCAACGGCGGGAGTCGTTTCTCCACAAAATCTTCCTGACCTGTGCGCTCACACGCCCGGACCTGCTGCGAATTCCGGAGTCTGACAAAATCGCAGGTTCGACTATGTGACCTGTTCCACTGATTTGATTTCCATCACCCGGTCAAGAAATGATTCGTCCGGCACAATTGACTTGTGCTTTACCCGGGTTTTGTAGGCGTAGATTGTGTTCACCGAAAGGTTGAGTATTTCGCTGATTTTCCGGTTGTCCTGAATACCCAGTCTGATCAGGGCATATATACGAAGGTCCGAATTGAGTTCCCCTTCATTCTCCGGGAGAATGGGATCGCCGGGGTCCAGCAATTTGTTGAATTGTTGAACAAAATCAGGAAAGAGACGCAGGAACACCGAATCGAAGTTCGTGAGGAAACGCGCGCGTTCATCCAATGGGTTGTATTTCCCAAGCAGGGTCATGGCCTCCTTCTTCCGGTCGTTGACAAGGAAATTCAGCACCTGCTTGCGAAGCACATCGATCTTGTTCACATAATCGGTTGTCATGTTGAAGTAGTAACCAACGTACTCCTCTTTGATCCGGTCGGCCTCGATCAGTCTTTCGTTAAAAGCCTGCAGGTTGCGGTTTGCCTGTTGAATCTGTTCATCTGCCCTTTTGATCTTTTTCAGCTGCTTATAAATAATAATAGAGAAGACAACAACGAGGATGACAATTACGGTAATAAAGAATGAGTATGAGGCCCAGCGTTTTCTCCGCTCGTCCATGGTATTTAATTGATCGGCTGCGATTACCGGAAGGATCGAGTTTATCTCAACCTGCCTCTGCCGGGCGCCATAGAATTGCGCGTCTTTTAAGGCCTGACGGATAAAGATGTAAGCGTTGGGCGAGTCGCCACGTGCGTGCAGCTCACGCGCCAGCGTGTACATCGCCGCAGTTTCCTTCACACCACCCCGGAGATCGGAAATCGAGGACATCACCAGATTCTCAAGCGATTTCTCCTCATTGCCAAGATTTCGCCACGCTTCAGCAAGATCATAATAATAGACGGCGTACTGCGGCCACGTTAATTGATGGTGCTTTGTCAGCTCGGCGCTGTTTCGTATCACCTCTTCATAGTTCCGTAAGTGCAGATTTCGTACGTTCGTCAGGTAGTAAAATTGATAACTCCCAGGCTGAAGCACGCGCAGGGCCGAGTCCATATAGGTAAGATAAAGCGGGCGGTACTGGTCCATAAAGAACTCATGATTATTGAAAATCATCAGGTCGGCATAAGCTCTGGCGGTTAGCCGGTAAAAATCTGCTTTCGATGTATCCGGAAGATCCTTTGTTCGTACGGCCCGAAGCGTATCGAAGGTTTCCTTGAATCTTCCGGCCGAGAGCAGCGTAAATCCCATCTTAACATACGCGTAGCTGATTTTCGAATTGTCTTCAAGGGCATACGCCGTTTCCAGAAGTTCGCGTGAATATTTGAATGCCGAATCATTCACGAACGTCTTATACTCGTAGTAAAGCGAGTTCAGAATGTCGAAACGGCTTTCAAGATCCGTTCTCCTCAACGATTTGAGGTCTCTTTGCAGGGCAAGAATATTGGCCTGCTTCTCGCTTACATACTCATCCTGCCGCTCAATCTCCAGCTTCAACACACCGATAAGACTGTCCAGGCGATTTTGACAAATTCCGCCAGAAGAAGCAAGACACAGAATTATGAATGAAATTAAAAGACGCATGCACACGTAAAACCTGCTAAAGATAGTACAAAACGTAAAAGTCTTGCGACCATTATCAGTGCATTATCATTTCGGATAATCCGCTACTGATTCATTATCACTATTCACCGGGATCGTCTATTTGCCGCAATCGCCCTTTTACAATGGCGTGCCTGCACCCGCAAAGGTTCCGGGATACCACCTAGCTTTGTTTCATGATAGACGGCAAATCAAACACTCATGAACAAATCTCTTAAACTATGGTAACAACAATTGAATCGGTAGCAAATGTGCCATCAAAGGCACGCATCTGGACAGCGCGGATTATGGGAGGGCTGGTAATCGCCTTTATGCTTATGGATAGCATCTTTAAGTTCATTCCGAATGAGCAGGTCATTTCAGGAACGACTGATCTCGGATTTCAGGTTCATCACCTTCCTGTACTTGGAGCACTGGGACTGTTGTCGATCCTGCTCTTTGCGATTCCGCGCACACAGTTGCTGGGAGCCATCCTGCTAACGGGTTATTTCGGTGGCGCTATCGCGACCCATGTACGTCTGGACAATCCGTTGTTCACGCACATTCTATTCCCTGTGTATCTCGCTGTTCTGGCATGGGGATCTATCTGGCTGAAGAATGACCAACTTCGCAGACTCATATTTCCGAGATAAGACCATCCTGATCGAAGACGTCCTCATTCGCCAGCAGATCTGAAATAAAGAAAGGCCCAAACCCGGGCCTTTCTTTTGTGTGGCGTTATGAACCGGTTGCATCGGTCATTTCGTCGTCTTCCATGTTTCGTCCTGGTAGTACTGTTTCTATACTATCAGCCTTGTCGAGGTGCATCTCTATTTTCGGAAGATATTTGTCGATGTAGCTGCGGACTTCAGCATCAGAACCATTATCACGGCCGTCCTGAAAGGTTTTTACTGCTCTTTCGTGAGCGGTTACCTGAGACGCTATGTAGGCTGAATCAAACCTGAATCCTTCCAGCTGCATCAGAGTTTCCATAATGTTCTGGTGTTCCTGATCGAGGTCATCCGGCCAGTCCACATCATCGTGATCATCGGCAATATCGTCCAGTTCGTCCTGGGCGGTTGTGTGGTCATTAACCATGCTTTCTCCAAATGCCCGCACCAGACTGTCAGCCCCCTTCGTAGCGGCCAGTTCACCCATTTGAATTTCAGCCATATTACTCATGGCTGCCTTTTCGACGAACGTTTCGTCTGCGTCGTTAAATTCCGCACGATCGGCATCATTGTCATCATCATCGCATGCCGTCCAGATTACTGACGCCAACGCTATCGCGTAAATCCATTTCTTCGATTCCATAAGCTGTTTGTTTTAATTTTTCAGATCGTTCATTGCCTGCGTGTTTCTGCCGGCAAACCCGGTCTGAATCGAAACTCGCGCCGCGCGGACGACCGGAAGACGAAGGGAAAACTTTTCCCACCAAGTGGATGGACGGTCCTCAAAAACGGGCAAAGTGAAGCCGGCCGTGTAAACCAGATAGCCTTTACGTTGTAACATCCTTCTGGCACCGTCATTTCGGAAACGCTCATTGCCAATTCAAATCAAAAAACAGAGAATAATGAAGTGCTATATAAAAATATCATCGTTTCTGCTTGTCACGCTACTGACAGCAGGTGCTGCATTTGGACAGATCGACAAGGATTCAACAATCGGCAACAACACCGAAACAAGCCAGCAATCTGATACAGAAATACGCCTTAGATCAGATGAGCCAAACTCAGATAACAACAGCATCGACACCCCGTCAACGGACACGGTGATGGACAATCGGCTCAACAACCTCAACACGAATCCCCAGCAGCCGGACACCGATCCGGTACCAGGCGAAAACAACGACAGGACCATGCCGTCTCCCTTTGATAACGGAACTGTGATACCTCCGGACAGGAATTCGAATGGTCAAAGCGCGCCTTCAACCGGAGGCCCGGGAACGTCGGCCAACAACGGCGTGACCGACTATGGTACGAGTCCGACGGGACGACAGGCAACCGGTACTACGGGAACCGTTGGTGTCGGAACAAACGGCACAGGCACATTGGGTATGCCTACGCGATAAAAACAATAGCGACACCGTGGAGATCCAAAATTAGGTCGGGCATCTGTTTTGACGGATACTAAAGCAAGGAAGCGTTTATCAGCGATAAGCTTACCAGTCCATGTATGAATCTAAAATCCGGACCGATTGAAATAAACAGATAACAATCATGAGAACCCTGACAACATGCGTCATTAGTTTGTGCCTATCCACAGTTATTTGCCTGGCCCAGGATGAACCGCGCGCAGGCGAGAACACAGGCGACAAGAAAGCGTATTATCAGAATCCGGTTGACCCGGCTGATTCCGTGAGAGCTGACGGTAAAACGGAATCATCATCCGATACTACCAGTACCCGGACCTATGGAACCGCCCCGGGAACCGGGACACTTGGCGCCGGGTCTGGCAACGGTGATGCTACTGGCAACACCGGGACGCCGGGATCAGCAGCAATTGATCCCACCCAATCCGACGAAAAAAAGACAGGCAGCAGACAGAACACGGATTCCTCCAGGGTCCGACTAAAATAGCTTTTTCAGTTTCTGACACGATTGAAATGCTATGAAAGTCTTTCGTTTAATGCTTTACACCCAGAGCATCTATGCGTTCATCACCGGCGTGTGGCCTCTCATTGACATCGCAAGCTTTGTGACCATCACCGGTCCCAAGGAAGACATCTGGCTTGTCAAGACGGTGGGTGCCATGCTGATTCCGGTCAGCATTACGCTTGCGGCATTCACCCGGATAAACACATCGAGAGTGCCCGCGATTTTACTTGGCGGACTCACAGCGCTGGTATTCGCAGTCATCGATTTCCAGTATGCCCTCGCTGGCGTTATCTCCAACGTTTACCTGCTTGACGGAAGCCTTCAGGTGCTTTTCATTGCAGGATGGACCCACATCGCACGCCGGGAGTTCATCAAATACCGAAAATCGCACGAAGCCAAGACAACCGTGTTCATACGATAGCGGATTCTTTCGCAAACCGAGGCTTCAGAAGTGTACTCGGAATATCTCGTTTCAATCCTGTCTGGCCAGATCGCGCGCCTTTTCAAGCAACGAATCTTTTCCTTCAAGCAATTCAGCCCGCGTTGTTCTTGCGTATACATCAGGTGGTATCCCAATACCCTCGAAACTAATACCATCTGATGCGCGATAATCACCAACGGACACACTGAATAGCCAGCCATTTGGCATCTCAAAATTCGGATTGTCTGAGAGGCTACCCGCCGTGGTATCGCCGAGCAGTGTAACATGATCAAATTCCTTGAGCGCCAGGGTGAACGTCTCGCCCGCGCTTTGGGTGAATCGCGAGGTGAGCACAACAACTGATCCGGTGAACGGATTTGGAGAACCTGGTTCAGCATACCAGCGTATCGGTTCCGTAAAATCGGAGGGAGCCGGACCATTCTTTTTTCTTGTGGTCATGTACAATCTGGATGAAGAAGCAAAATATCCGGCCATGAGCTGGGATACCGGATCGAAACCACCATAAAAACCCCGTATGTCAACAACCACTCCCTTCACGGCAGCGGCGGAAGAAATCACCTTTTCCATCGCGGCTTGTGCGTCCTTCAGCGCGTCCGTGCCTTTGATGTTGAGGTAAACAACCGAGTCCGAAAGGTATCCGTACCCAATATTGGAAGTCAATTGCCCGTAGTCACTGACATACCGTTTGACAACTTCAAT
>CBKWFZ010000164.1:0-7273 GCA_966673785.1 uncultured bacterium | reverse complement strand
TGTTGAACGTCGATGGTGGCTTACCACCGGCGTTCCCGCGGTAGTCGCATTTCTCATGTAAGCAATAAAAAAAGGAGTTTTTGAGGCTCCTTTTTCTTTGCTCGTAGCGCGTAGCGATCAGATCGAGTTTCTCATGATCATACGGAACGGGTTCTTGATCTTCTCGCGTGAATGACGCTGCACCATATCAGCCATTGTCTCGCCCATCTTGACAAAGTCGGTGCTCAAAACAGCAATACCACCGGCGAGGATTTCCTTGAATGGTGTGTCGTTGTACGTGATGACTCCGATATTTTTTCCAAGCTTCAGGTTTCTGGCCGCTGCCTTCTTGATAATCTCAACGAGATCGCCCTCTTCGATCACCACATACAACTCGTGTGGTTTTACGACTTGGTTGGTGGCGCTGTTGATGATCTCATAATCGAAATTTTCTTCTTCGCAGAAGTTAATGAATCCGGTCTTGATACCGCTGCAATAATAGTTGTCGGTAGGGAAAACAAGATAGAGTTTTTTGTATTTCCGGATTTTTTCAATGCCTGTATAAAGTGCCTGATGAATATCAAGCTCGAAGTCTTCAAACACGCAGCCGTATTCTCCTTCAAGTCCGGTGATGTCTTTGTTCAGCATGAGCAGCCGGTCCTTGGGAATTTTATTGATCGCGGCCTTCACGCTTTCCGTTTCTTCCTTGAAGTGCGGCATGATCACATAGTAGTCGTACTTTCCAAGACTTTCGATGATGATCTTTTCCAGCATCCTGCTTTCACAATGATGGATCTGCAGATCAACCGTTGCCGTTGCGCCGAGTTTCTTTACAAAGGAGTTATAGATTGTTTTCTTGTGATCACTGAGTTTGTTGAATACAAGCAGAATTCTTTTGCCGTCGTTTTTTGATGTGCTCGATACATAGAATCCCTTTCCGCGTACCGCTGTTATGATGCCGCGCCGGCGAAGGATCTTATATGCTTTCTCTACGGTGTCGCGGGAGAGGTAGTATTCCTCACTAGTTTCATTGATGGAAGGAATCTTGTCGCCGACTTTGACGATACCAATTTCTATGTCCGATACAATGGTGTCGACGACTTGCTGGTACTTCGGAATCTTCGAATTTTCATCGATGCTGAGAAATCCTTGGAACATATGATTTGGGTTTGGGTGTCCTGTACTGTCATGTGAAAATGTCTCATCTCACATAGACGATATTATGAAAATAATCTTAAAGATCAAAGACAACAATCGGTTGTGACAACGATGCAGGTCAGTGCAGGATGTAATGGCTGATGTATTTCCGGAGTTTAGTCTGACGATTAATAACCCAAATCCATTTCAGACTTTATGAAAAGAACTTTACTCACGTTATGCTGTTTCGCATTACTCCTAACTGGTTATGCGCAGCAGCGGACGGTTACCGGCGCGGTAACCGATGCAACGGACGGAAGTGCACTGCCGGGAGTTTCCATCCTGGTTAAAGGTACTTCGCGCGGAACCGTGTCCGACAACAATGGACGATATTCCATTGCTGTCGAGAGTGCCGACATTCTCGTTTTTTCATTTATTGGTTTCGAACAAAAGGAAGTTACCGTTGGCGACCGGACGACGATAGATTTGAGTATGGATGCCTCGGTGAGCGAGCTCGAAGAAATCGTTGTCATCGGTTATGGCGAACGCGAAAAGAAAGACGTCACGGGAGCTATCTCAACGATGAGTAGCGAAGAGATCACCAAGAGCACTTCCATGAATCCGGAACTTGCGATGCAGGGGAGGATGGCCGGCGTGTTCGTAAGTACGCCCAGCGGTAGTCCCTTCGCGCGACCGACAGTTCGGATTCGCGGCGTGTCCACATTTGGTTTTGCAGAGCCGCTTTATGTAATCGACGGCGTGCCGATCATCGAAGGTGCGGCGTCAAGCCCTAATGCCGGCTTCCAGGATATCCGATCTCCCGTCAACATCATGACAACGATCAATCCGAATGACATTGAGTCGATCTCCGTTCTTAAGGATGCTTCCGCTGCTGCTATCTATGGTGTGCGTGCTTCAAACGGCGTGATCCTGATTACCACGAAAAGAGGGAAGACCGGCGCTCCGAAAATTAACTTCAACGCGCAACGCGGGGTCCAGAATATCATCAAGAAATTTGATATGCTCGATTTGGATGGCTATGTCGGATTGTGGCAGGAGGCGTACGCCAATAATCCTTCGGAGGCGGACAATATGCCGGTGGTTCTTGATCCGACAGACCCCGCTTATCTCGGTAACGGGCAATCGTACAACTGGCAGGACAGACTTGCCAACGATAACGCATTGATCGAAGACTACAGCCTTAGCATCAGTGGTGGCAGTGAAACAACGAATTACTTTGTCTCTGCCGGCTATGGAAAAACGGAAAGCTCCCTCATTGAGAACTATCTTGAAAGGTATTCAATTTCATCAAATGTAAACAGCACGATCGCCAAAGTGATTGAGACCGGCTTGAATTTGAAAATGAGTTATAATAAGGCGCTCGATAACACCGGAACTGATCTGGCGTACGTTGCAACAGCGCCGCCATGGCAGCCTATCCTCGACCCGACAGACGTGACCGGATATGCTCCTTCCCTTACGGCGCCGTTTACACTGAACCCAGATTTTGATCTTGGAAGTCTGAATCCCGGACCTCGGTACAACATGGGGGATGTCTCGTATTTTTATGGCCCTGGCACCCGTGGAAATGTGTTTGCCCAACAGGAACTGAGTGATCGCCGGTTCGAACTGTTTCGAACGATCGGAAATGCCTACGTCCAGGTTGAACCGCTGAAAGGGCTCAAGCTCAAGGGATCTATCAGTGTCGACTATTATTTCAATTTGCGGAAGGAGTGGTCTGACTATTCAGCGTGGCGTTTCTCGCAGACTCCGGGCAATCCCTATGCGGGTCACGATGGAACTGCAAAAGGTTCTTATGGCGAACGCCAAAGCCGGAACATCAACTTCGTGAAAGAATTCACGATCAATTATAACCGCACGTTTGGCGATCATAACTTCGATCTGTTGCTGAACGCAATGGACCAGGAACAGGTATGGCGTTACACGGACGCCTCAAGCGGACAAATTAATTCAACCGACCCTGATCTGCGCAACGTAAGTAATAACCCGCCGTTCAACGGTACGTTTACCGGACGCGTTCCGCAGACCCTTCAGGGCTATCTGGGCCGATTGAGCTACAAGTTCAAAGACAAGTACTACCTCGATGCCACGGTACGGAGAGACGGTTCATCTGTGTTTGCTCCGGATTTTCGCTGGGGCACCTTCCCTTCGTTCTCAGCCGCGTGGAGGTTGTCGTCAGAAAGCTTTTTTCAGCAGTTAAACGCGACCTTTGTCAGCGATTTTAAATTGCGCGCGGGGTGGGGTGAACTTGGAAACAAGGAGACAACACAAGGCTTCGCATACTTGTCCAGTATAAACACCTCACCTGACTATAGCATCGGCTCCGGTCTCGGCGATCCTTACGGCAGGCAGGTGCTCGGTGCAAGATTGCCCAACTATCCGAACTATGAACTGTCATGGGAACGCGTTCAGACCACGAACGTAGGTTTCGATGCCGTGTTCTTTAACAATCTGACGCTTACTGCCGAGTACTATCTCCGTAATACTAAAGGTATCATTCAGTCGGTGTCACTACCACCGAATACGGGAATTGAATTTGCAACCGATCTGAATATCGCTAACGTTAAAAACAGCGGTGTTGAACTGCAAATTGGCTATCAGACAAACCTCGGCGATGTTTCCCTGAATGTTTCCGGAAATATTACCACTGTGCGCAACCGTGTGGTTGACCTTTACGAAGGAACGCCCATTTCTGCGGCCGGAGGCAGGGTCGAGGAAGGTTTTCCGATCGGATACATTTTTGGATACCGTATGGGTGGAATCTTTCAAAGCCAGGCAGAAGTTGACGCGTGGAAAGATCAATACGAGGATCGTGTAGGCACCAACGTACAACAACCCGGAGATATTTACTACCTCGATTTCCGTGGCGCTCCGGAATCAGGTGAGATCTATAACAATACCCCCGACAACATCATCAATGATAACGACAGGGTATATCTCGGCAAAACCATTCCCGGTTATTATTACGGCTTCAACCTGGGGGCGATGTATAAGGGATTTGATCTGTCGCTCTTCTTCCAGGGTGTTGGCGATGTTCAGAAATACAACAGTGCCAGGGCGGGCGGTGAAGGCATGGCTTCGCAGACCACTCCTAACCAGTGGGCAACCGTTGCAAATCGCTGGACGTCGGAGAATCCTTCGAGTACCATGCCGCGGGCGGTCATCAATGATCCGAATCAGAACAACCGCTTCTCCGACCGGTTTGTGGAAGATGCGGGATTCATGAGACTTAAGAATGCTCAGATCGGCTACACCATTCCGTCGAACCTGCTGGAGAAGATCCGCTTTATGGACCGGTGTCGTATTTATGTGTCAGGCACAAACCTCCTCACGTTCACTGACTGGCAGGGAATCGATCCTGAGAACGACTTCGTGCCCCCGCTTCGTCAGTACCTCTTCGGAATAAATGCAAGCTTTTAATAATGCGACACTTTATGAATCTGCATATGAAATCAAAAATATCGGCAGCACTGTTGGTTAGCCTTCTTTTGTGCTCCCTTTCCTGCAATGAAGGTAACCTCGACGTTGAGCCAACCGGTCTCACGGAAGATGGGTACTTTGTCGAGGAGATCGAATTTGAAAGAGCGATCCTCGGCGTCTACGCCAAACTTTCCGACTTCTACTGGTACAATGGAGGTCAGTTCAATTTTGTGCAAGCCTCAACAATCCTTCCCGGCGACGATATCACGTCGGCGGGAGAAGATGAGTTTGAGATTTTTGGAAATATTAATCCTGGCAGCGGCAGGCTTACCTACTTTTATGTTGCGATCTATCAGATGATCGCCCGCGCCAATGTTGTTATCGAAAAAATCGACAACGTCGCAGAGGGTGTTTACTTAACCCCTGGCCTCAGGGAGAGTAATAAAGGCGAGGCACTGTTTCTCCGCGGCTACGCACATTATTTGTTATGGAACCTTTTCGGCACAGCTCCTGTACGCGCGGAACGTGTCACACTTCTCGAACAAAGCAAGCCGGCCAGTTCCACAGGCACGCAGTTGCTGGATCAGGCGATCTCTGACTTCGGTGCTGCGGCGGAATTGCTTCCTCAAACCTGGGACGATGATAACCGCGGACGGCTGACCAGAAATGCAGCAAATGGAATGCTTGGGAAAGCGCTGGTGTTTCGCGGGACTGTTAACGATGCCGATGCAGACTACCAGGCTGCGATAACAGCGTTCAACAAGATTACGGGTGCAATGCTCGTCCCGCAGTTTGACGACAACTTTGCATTTGATACGGAGAACAATGAAGAGTCACTGTTCGAGTTTCAGGCCACGCAGGCATTTGCCACCGACAATGTCTGGCTCCCCAACGACTTTGATAATGCCGTAGGAAGTCTTAGCGCTTATTGGGGATTTTATGACAATCACTGGACGATGTTCGGTAAACAGCCATTTATTGCTACGCAAAAACTCATCGATATTTACGAGGATGGCGATCCGCGCAGAGATCTGACGATCGACATGGATACGAAAGCTTTCCGTAAGTATGTTGCCCGCGATAAGCTGACAAATTCGGGAGCAGCTTCCGTGAACAACCCGCGTGTTTTGCGTTATGCAGATGTGCTGCTTCTGAAAGCGGAGGCGCTGAATGAATCAGGCGGGTCGACCACGGAGGCGATTGACCTCATCAACGAGGTGCGTACACGGGCCCGCGGAGCTGAGGCAGCGCCCGCAAACCGGGATAACACGGTTACCGATCGCGCGACTATCCGCCAGTGGATAATGGACGAGCGTTTCATGGAACTTGCCGGTGAAGCGCAACGCTGGTTCGACCTGAGGCGGTGGTCTCTTGGCGGACAAATTACCCTCGACAATGCGTTCTTCGATTCGGCAATACCCGGCAGTATGGGATTCATCGCGACACGGCACATCAACTTTCCGATTCCGACGGCGGAGACAAACGTAAATCCTAACGTCACGCAGAACGCCGGATACTAGTTTAATTATTTGGTTTGGAACTAAAGCCACCTCAGTTTTCTGAGATGGCTTTTTTCTTGGCCGGATTATCTGCAGTATGATGAATAGTTTGTCCCGACAGGTGCTGATGATACGCTGTGCACGTAGACTATCGCGACGATTTCGCTGCCGTGAGCAGGTTCGTTGAATTGTCTGATTTGCGAAGAAGTAATAGATCGCCATTGTTGTTGCCGATCATGATACTTTCGCGGCCTGAGGATAGGTTGATGCGACGGATCAGCCTTGCGTCGCCGTCCGCGATGAAGCCAGTCGTACGAACATGTGTCCAATTCGCGTGGCCGTCACCCAGCAGAACCGTGCCGATTGATGCGTCGTAATTTCCATACAAAGTTTCCTGATGATAGGTGTTCCCTATTGCGATGAGATCGGGATTTCCGTCGTGATTCAGATCATCGACGAGCACATCGTTCAACGTTGAAAGCTGTGTGACCTCCGGGAGCTCCTGGATTTCGAAACGCTTACCGTTAATGTTTAAAAGGACAACGGAGGCCGGCATGAACGCTTCGAGGACAAGGGCGTCTTCCCGTTCCTCGTCCGTGAAGGCCGCAGCGAAGTTTGTTTTCGCATATTCCGTAAACGTCTCAAATCGTTTTTTGATTCCGGGAATCTGGTCGATGAGTACAAGCCGGTTGTGCAGGATAAAACGGTCGTTTTCGATCTCGTTGAAATAGGTGACAACGGGATCGATTGAGCCATTGCGATCAAAATCTTTGGCGATCATCGTCACGGGTTTTTCGCTTGTGGGCTTGAGGAATGAGTTTTTACCGTTGTTGCCAGCGATAATATCAACGAAGCCGTCACCGTTCACGTCGGCGGCGCGCAGACAGTTCCACCACCCGTGGGTCTCGTCCAATCCAAAGGAAGCAGTCTGCTCACGGAAGCCGGACGCCTTGTTCAAAAATACCCGGATAGGCATCCAGTCTCCCGCTACGATAAGATCGGCACGGCTGTCGTGGTCGACATCAGCCCATAGCGCGGCCGTTACCATTCCGGGGTGCATCAGCTCCGCGTTCGACACGGTGACATCGGTAAATTTTCCGCCATCGTTCCGCAAAAGGTAGCTTTCGGGAGTGTTTGGGTATGCCAAGGGCTTAAAGCGACTTCCGACAAACAGATCTGTATCGCCGTCGCCATCGAAGTCAAATGGAGCGAGGCAT
>CBKWFZ010000163.1:0-7290 GCA_966673785.1 uncultured bacterium | reverse complement strand
CCTCCCATGATCAGGAGGAGAATACCGGTCATCAGGTAATTGAACGAGATCAGTGATGCGAGAAACAACCCGGCCGCGGAAAGCGCGAAGTATTGGGCATAGACGATATTGCAATTTATTTCCCGGGTTACAAATGTGCGCTGACTTTTGAGCGGATGATGCCGGTCGAAGTCGGCGTCAAGGTATTCGTTGATGACATAGTTAGCCGACGCAAGCAAACACGCACTGAGCAAACCTACACCAGCAAGAAACACGATATGCGGGGTGAGCGGCGCATTGTAAACGGCTATCGCGAACAGCACGCCCGGTGCAATGAAAATGTTTTTCATCCAGTAATCGGGGCGCATGATGCGAAAGTAATCGGCAAGCGTGGCGGGCATACGCGGTATACGCCCCGCCATGACTTCATTCCTGGAATACCTTCTTGAATCGGCTGGATTGACCTGCATACGGGTTGAGTTGGTTAAACGTGAATGTTTCAACCCGCGGGCTGGTGTAAGGGGGATTCTGTAAAACTAGTCTTTTACCCATAGGGGCAAGAGTGCGGCTGGAAGTTTCCGGCGTAGCTTTCATTTATTTCGATAAATAACCCAGCGACCCGCTTCTCTGATCGGCTCGGCTTCAGAAAAATGCGTCGCGGTCAGCGTGCGATCAGACTCCCTTGCAAGGAAATAGTCCGCCGATTCGTAACGCATCATTGGTACAAATTCGGTGAGCGCGTACTCGTGGTAGAATGGTAAAACAGTCTCCGGTACACCACGCCTGACAATTCCAAAACGGTAGTCAATTATCTTTGAGCCGGCGATGCCTTTGTGCCATACGATGTAATAGTTCGGAAAATGAATATAGACTTTTCGCCCTCTGAACTCGTTGTTCCAGATCAACCCCATGAGCTTTTCATCCTTATTGCCAAGCTGTAGAAACGACGGATTGAAGTCACGGTTTTCGCGGTTGAAGGCAATGATGTATTCACCCCACATAAACAAAGTAGATCCGATCACAATAGCCGTGAAAACCTTCATGCTGCCCGTATGAACATCCCGCATCAGCACCGAACCAATGAGAACAAACGCGAGCAAAACGATCGTTGAAAAACGTTGATACAACGGCGTCTGCCCGGGCAATCGTTCAGGAAGCAGGAAATAACACGCAACGGAAGCCGCAAAGAGGATCAGAAGATACCGGTTCTCGCCGTGCAACAATCGCGTCGCTGCTGATCTTGTCCACGTGCGAAAGACGATCAGTGGCGCGGCGACCATACAGGTCAGCAAAAACGCAACGACGACTCCGGTGATACCTCCGTACAGTGAATAGTTATCAAGAAATGGAAGATAAAACCGTTTCCCGTATTCCGTCCAGAATTCGGACCTGTAGTAGACGAGCAGAAAATCGATCGTGCTCTCCCCGGCGGGGTCTTCTTTCAAACTCCACCACGCGGCCATGACGGCGACTAATGGCAATGATACCGGCAATCCCTGCATTACAGCCCTGCGCAGATTAAAGCGGTAATGAAACAACAGCAGCACGCCATAAAAAAGCAATCCGAGCAGCGCGTTCTGTGCATGCATGAAGTACAGAATCAGCAACGTGAACGCTATCAGAAACTTCCATACTACGCGAGCAGACGTAAAACTTTGCAGGATGAAATAGAACAAAAGCAATAAAACCGGTATGCTGATCGCAAATCCCACAAATCCGAAAGTCAGGTTATAGTTATAGGTGAAGACCAGCCCCAACAAGCCGTACCATGGATTGCCATCAAAGCGGCGAATCAGGAGCATGAGCGCGAGCTGAAGAAGACCGATGTAAAAAATGTGAAACACCTTGTTCCCGGCTTCCACGGATGGAAACGCGCCGCAGAAAATTGCATGGAACGTATTCGGGTAGAACCATGGCGCGGGATGATAGTATGAACGCAGCGTGTTGCCCGGTTCATTGTAGAATTTGAAGATCGTCGCTTCGGCAAGGTGATTCGGAAGGTCGATGAAGGGTAACAACGGCGCGCCGGAAATCACGAGTGAACTAATTACAAAGAACGCCACCGATAACCCCAGAACGTGCTTATCGAAGTTAATGTGCGTAACGGATAAGGATGGGGCCAGAGACATATAACTGAGCGGATAACTGAAACTAACGCTTTTGAACCGCTAAAGACTTGTGCCACCCGACGGCCCACAAATCGCAATCGATGGAAGCTCATTTATTCCGACAACATTCCCCTGCCGGCCACAATGGGATAGTTATTTTTGGACGCTGATGACCACACGCGTTCCAAGAGGGCGATCCCCATCCAGGAGGTCCTCGATTTCGAGTGAGATATCCTGATTCCGGTTGATCAGCTTGAGGCGTTCTTCAGTGAGTTTCATGCCCACGGACCTGTGCGAAGGCAGATTCTTTTTTCTCATTTCGCGTGCCGCCTTTCGCCCGATGCCGTTGTCCTCAATGACAAACAGTACCCTATCAGCACCGTTGCGAACCGTAATATCAAGCTTACCGGCCTCCTTCCGCGCATAAAGTCCGTGCAAAATTGCGTTCTCAACAAATGGCTGAATAAGCAACGAGGGGATCTCAATTCCTTCCGGATCAATGTCACTGCCAACGTTAATGGTGTACGTGAACTTGTTTTCAAACCGTATAAGTTCCAGTTCGATATAGTTCTTCAATATATCGAGTTCTTCCGAAAGCCTTATCTTGTTGTTAACAGAGTGCGTAAGAATGCTCCGGATCAGCTTGGAAAACGTCGATAGATAGGAGATCGCGTTCCGGCGGTCGTTCTTGGCGATGTAATACTGGATCGAGTTAAGCACATTGAAAACGAAGTGAGGACTCATTACCGAACGCAGCGCCATCAGCTTCATCTCCCCTACTTTCTTATTGGCTTCCGCGAGCTCGCGTTCGTGAAGCAATCGTTCGGTAATATCGATAATGCTTCCGCGAACGAGGATCTCATCTTCCGAGGGCAACTTGACCAACCTGACCTCACATGGTATTTCTCTTCCGTCGCGATCGACATGGATCCAGTCGAACGCGATCCTTCCAAGCCGTACCGCCTCGCCGATGTACTTTTTCGCAAGCACATCCGAGCGCTCGCCACCTGGCTGCAATTCAGGGCTTACACTAATCGGGCCGCGCGTGAGCAACTCATCACGCGTATAGTTGAAAAATCGAACAGCGCTTTCGCTGACGTCAACGAATTGGCCCGTTGCTGCGTTGAGCAGAACCAGCGCTTCAATCGCATTGTCAACAAGCGTTCTGTATCTGGATTCGCTGGCGCGGATCGCTTTTTCAGCCTGCACCTGGAAAGTAACATCGCGGGCAATCACGGAGGTACCGTGGATGTTGCCCTGGTCGTCCCGCAACGGAGAAATGGTGACCGACACGTCAACCCTTGCGCCGCTCATCTTCTGCATGCGCATTTCCATAAAGCGCATCGACGTGCCTTTCATAATTGCATCGCAGAAAGTCTGGCGGTCGTCCCGGTTCTCATCACCAAACAGCACGTCTATCCCTTTTCCGGTAATAAATTCCGGACGATAGCCAAAGATTCGCTCCGCGCCGGGATTCCAGCTGTTGATGATTCCCTCCAGTGAACAACTGATGATCGCATCCTCCGACGAGTTTACAATTGATGCAAGCAGGGCCTCCTCACGTTCATGCAGCTTTCTTTCGGTGATATCGATGAGCGTTCCGATAATTGCAGGACGTCCTTCGTAGACGATCTGGCTACCGAAAGCCTCGACCCAAACTGTCTTTCCCGCCTTCGTCACGCCCTTGAGTTCATAACGTAAGCTGTCAACACCCTGTGTAAGCCGCAGTTGTATATTGTTATCGACAATTTCGCGAAAATCGGGATGAATGAGGTCAACAACCCTGAGGTTATCCGCCACGTCGGTGAAACTATACCCGGTGATCTCGGTGAAGGCAGGGTTCACGTATTTGAACACATCATCCTGCAATATGTACACACCAACAAGTGACTTCTCGACCAGTGTACGGAACTTCGCCTCGGCTTCGATAAGCTCGAGCTGGGCTCGCTTGCGGTTAGTTATGTTTTCAATCTGCGTGACGAGGTACAACGGAACGCCGGCAGCATCGCGGACCAGCGACACGGAAATATTTACCCATACAATGTGGCCCTCCTTGTGCACATACCGCTTTTCGCGCTGATACGTATTCCGGATCCCCGCCGCGATCTGCGCAAACATGGCCGTGTCTGCCGGAAGATCTTCGGTGAACGTAATGTCGCGGAAAGAACGTCCGATCAGTTCTTTCTCGTTATAACCCACGATCCTGCATAACTCGTCATTCACCTGGAGAAATCCTGCATCGAGCGTAACAATAGCCATACCGATAGCTGAATGTTCAAAAGCGGTGCGAAAGCGCGCGTCGCTTTCTTCCTTAAGCCGGTAAGCCTTTCTGATCTCGGACACGTCACGCATGAAGATCATCAGTTTGTCATCGCCAAAACGTTTCGCGCTCGCCTCCACTTCAAGGTACCAGCCTTCGCGGTGACGCAATCGCAGATCCGTAAAGAGATGTTCGCCGCGCTGAAGCCGCCGCAGCTCAATCGGCGTGGCCTCCGGTTCGAGCGATTCGACAAGGTCCAGAATATTCCCGGCAAGAAGCTCATCCTTTGTTGCACCTGTGAGGTTACACAGACTCTCGTTCACATCGAGAATGATGCCCGCAGGATCCGTTATCACGATTGGTATAAAGGCCTGCTCGAACACGGAGCGGTAATTGTTCTCACGTTCCTGCAGCAACTTTTCCGATTCCTTGTAATACGTGATATCGTGACAGATGCCGCGCGTGCCGCGAGACTCGCTTTCATCATAGGACGGGTAAGCGTAAAGACGAATCCATTTCGTGTAGCCAAGCGGTGTGACTGTCCTGACCGTCATGTCATACGGGATGCCGCTTTCCACAACCTTCTTCATTTGAACACCCAGAATTCCCGCATCCACTGTGGACATTATTTCCGCCAGTTTCAGTGCGCTCAGATCCGTATCGCGATCGATACCGAATATGTTATACATTTCATCCGACCAAAACGTGAACCCGGTGCCGGGTCGGAATTCCCAACTGCCTATTCTCGCGATCCGTTGGGATTGATTCAGGATGAACTCCCTCCGCCGCAGCTCGCGTACGTTGTCCATCAGCGCTGCATTCATTTTCTGCACCTCGTCCCGCGCAGTTTGTTTGATGAGCCTGTTTTTCTCCTCCAGCTCGCGAAGCAGTACGCGGTTCATTTCGTCACCGCGTTCGATCAGGTAGCGGAGCGTAATCGAACTGCCGGCGATCACGAAATAGGCGACGATGGACCGAACCCACACATGAGAATATCCGGAATCCGGCGCGCCGCGGTCGGCATAGCCCACGCCGGCAAGGCTGAAAAGCTGATCACAGAAAAGCAATGCAAGCAGGCTTGGCGCCACAGCCACTGCGAGCCAGCCCAGTTCACGCCGATTTAACAACAGGTACGGCAAAACACCACAGGCAACGAGGTAATAACGGAGCCCGTCGTAATAGCTAACCGGGATTATCGTCATCTCGCGCATACCAGAAATCATATAGAACGTGACCAGAAGCGGCGGCACCCAAGACAGGTAAAGACGGCACACGGTGTACCAGCGCATGCGGTTGAGCAGGAAGGGCACCGTAAAAATGCAGATGGCAATAAACGTCTCGAGAGCTGCGGAGAAATTGTGATTCTGCGGAATGAGCGCGAACAGGAGGAGGTTTACGAAAAGGAGGAGTCCGGAAATACAGTTTGAGAAGACGATGGCCCTCTTCTCGGAATCCCCGGTATCAGCCGTTACGCCGGCAAATAAAAAGTTCTTCAAAATAGTTTGCATGGATGCAGGCGGTCAAGCCGGAAGCAAAAGTTAGCAAATCAACCCGATTTACTACGGGTTAACGTGCGTTTTCCTGTTGATCATTGAGAAATCCGGAAACCATCCCCGAAATCTGATGAAGCGGAAGGACCCGCGATACACCACCGGCCAGAATGGCTTTCTGCGGCATTCCAAACACAACCGACGTAGATTCGTCCTGGGCAATTGTAAACGCTCCCTTTTCAAACATCCGCAGCATTCCTGTGGCTCCATCGTCGCCCATTCCGGTGAGCAAAATACCAATTGCCGCCTTGCCGGCGACAGCAGCGACCGAATTAAAAAGCACGTTCACGGAAGGCCGATGTCTGTTTACAAGGTCACCCTGCGCGATTCGAATCCTCCTTCCCATTCCCGATTGGACCAGACTCATGTGCTGATTCCCAGGCGCGATGTAGACGGAGCCAGCTTCGATCAACTCATTGTCCGATGCCTCTTTGACCCGAAGCTGACAGATCTTGTCGAGGCGTGCCGCGAAACTTGCCGTGAATTTCTCCGGCATATGCTGCACAATAAGTATAGGCGGCATGGTCGGGGGAAGCGGTTCGAGAAATGTGCGGATCGCTTCCGTTCCGCCCGTCGAGGCTCCGACTGCGATTATCGCATTCGACGTATACCGCACCGTTGCCGTTTGTTGATCCGTCGTGATAATCTGTTTTTTTCGCACCGCCATTGATGCCGACTTAACCGCGTCGACAAGTCGGACACGCGATTCTTCTACCCTTGCCGGCGACGAAAGATCCGGTTTCTGAAGGACATCAACTGCGCCGATCTCCAAAGCCTGCAGCGCGACTTCCGCTCCTTTTGCGGTTTGATTCGATATAACCACCACGGGCATCGGAGCCTGCTTCATCAACTTGCCAAGGAATGTGATGCCATCCATTCGCGGCATTTCAATATCTAAAGTAATGACATCCGGTCTTTCCTTCTGAATCTTCTGGACGGCGATATACGGATCGCCGGCAGTACCGATTACCATTACATCCGGATCCGATTCCAGGAGCGATTTAAACGTCTGGCGCGCCACCGCCGAGTCGTCAATAATGAGAACTTTTACCGGAGCCATTAAATCGTCTTTTGATAAATCGTTGGACATATGTTCCTGATGGGCAGCGTCGCGCCAATCGCAGTCTCGGAATGCCCCAGCATCAGGTATCCGCCGGGTTTGAGTTTGCTTACAAGTCTTCCCAGTACCTCACGTTGTGTTGCTGCGTCAAAATATATGATCACATTGCGGCAGAAAATAAAATCAAACATCCCCGAAAGGTTATATA
Organism: uncultured bacterium; assembly: GCA_966673785.1. Lineage (GTDB taxonomy): Bacteria > Bacteroidota > Bacteroidia > Cytophagales > Cyclobacteriaceae > Ohtaekwangia. Next base: position 125 of record CBKWFZ010000163.1, on the reverse strand, counting down.
CCGGGTTGTTCAGATTCAGAATGCCAAGCCGCATCCGTGCTCGAACCTCCGGGTGAGCGAAACGCATGTATGTGTCGTCCTGAGGCACGAAGTATCGGGTCTGAAATTCAGCAGGAAGTGCTGCT
>CBKWFZ010000162.1:0-7294 GCA_966673785.1 uncultured bacterium | reverse complement strand
GAATCTCCCGCGTAGTGGCCCCGTTCATGCGGTTCCTGTCGCGTATTACCCTGCCGTTTGTCTGGATCCTCACGCATACCTCCGACATAATCCTTAAAATTTTCAACGTTCGTTCCAAGGTGACGAACATTACCGAGGAAGAAATCAAGGCGATAATCAACGAAGGAACTATCGGCGGGGAAATACAGAAGATAGAACAGGACATCGTTGAGCGTGTGTTCGTGCTTGGGGACAGGAAGATAGGCTCGCTAATGACCATGCGTAGCGATCTCACTTTTCTGGACGCCGATAGTACAGGTAAAGAGATGATGGAAATCGTAAATAAAGACCTGCACCGTATCTACCCGGTCTATCGAAATGACAAGGATAACGTAATCGGTATCGTCAGACTGAAAGATCTGTTTGTTGCCTTTCAAAAGGACACATTCAACATTATGGTCCATTTAAGACCGGCGAACTATCTCGTAGATGGAACGTCGGCGTATAAGGCATTGGAGAATTTCAGAAAAACAAAAGTGCACTATGCGCTGGTGACAAATGAGTATGGGCTGATAATCGGAATTGTTACGATGGACGACATTCTCAAGGCCCTTGTCGGAGATGTCGGCGAGTTCTATGCCGAAGACTTTGAGCTATCGAAGCGCGAAGACGGCACCTACACCGTGGATGGCCATTACCCGTTGACGGAATTTCTGCATTACTTTGACATTGACGATGAAAGCGCACCGGCCAATGTGAATACCGTTGCCGGTTTGATACTCAACGAGCTGAATCATATTCCCAAGACAGGCGATAAGCTGCGCTGGCAGTCGCTGGAAATGGAAGTGATCGACATGGACAACGTGAAGATTGACAAGATCCTTGTACGCAGGATCTGACCTGCTTTCAGGCGTCGGCTGTAAGAAGCTGATTATTCGGACTCCACTTCCAACGCTTCTTCGTCTTCCGTTTCCCCCGGCGCGCGAAGACTCAGGTAGATCGCCGGCGCTTTGAAGTTACCTTCCCTGTCGATGATCCCCCACTTGTTTTTCGACTTGACAAGGGCGACACCGTCCGTAAAATCCCGGGCACTGATGAACGCTGGTACTATGACCACTCTTCCCGTTTCGTCAGCATAACCCCAGCGCATTCCGTCCTGAACACGGCAGAGGCCCTGGGAAAACGGAAACACACTACCGAATTCGGGCGGCACAATCCATTTACCTTGCGTATCAACGAGCCCCCACAAGCCACGGTCGCGGCACCGTGCGTATCCACCAACAAAGGAATCAAGGTAATCGAAACCGGGTTTGATCACCCAGTCTCCATCCCGGTTGAGCGCGCCCCATTTGCCGTCACGAACTACGATCAATCCGTCAGAGCTTCCCTGCACGATCTCGTATGGACGTTCCCAAAGGTGGTTGTTTTCCTTATCGATCAACATCAGGCCACCTTTGATTCCAACGACGGCCACTCCTTCATTGAATGGAAAGAGCCGGTCATACATGGGCTCAATCGCCCATTCGCCATTTTCATCAATATAACCCCACTTGCCGTCTACGCGCACCATCGCCAGTCCATCCTGAAATCTTTTTACCGCCGCGAAGGTTGCCTTCACTTTCCAGTTACCTTTTTTATCGATAAATCCCCATTGACCATCCGCACGCGCCATGGCCAGCCCGTTGTCCGAAAACTTCCCGATTTTTTCAAAAGTCGGTTGAACCACCCAGTTCCCTTCCCTATCGATCAGCCCGAAAAGTGAACCGTTGCCTCGACCCACCGACGCTGCTGCGCGGGCTATGCCTCCTTCGAAATCAAAAGCTTTATCGAAACCAGATTCTTTAATCGGCCTGCCCTTTGAATCGATGTAATTCCATTTGTTACCGATCTTAACGCGGGCAAGGCCATCATAAAACGGAAAAGCATCTTTAAAAGTCTCCGGAATCACCCAATGCCCATTGACGTCAATGTAACCATACCGGGTTTTTACTTTGGCGGGATAAAGCGTTTGTGCATGAAGTAATGCCACTGAGCTGATCAGCAGCATGGTAGTTAAAACGTGTTTCATAGGTATCGGTTAGGTAGCAGCTACTGGTCGGTGAGACCGGTCCGAAAGTAACAAATGGGATTTTCAGTTACAAACAGTGTTGAACAACGCATGCAAAAAAAGGCCCGGCCATTACAGCCGGGCCAAGCCAACCTAAACCAAACAATGTCTTACCGAAGTATCCGCGCTGAATTTTTGAAATAGTCGCGGACCGCGGCTACTGCTCGATGAATGTCGATGTTTCCCGTCGCGCCAGGGCTACAGGAGTTGCCGCCGAGAAACGGACACGCCAGTTGTTTCACCTGATTCCGATGCGCCCAGTATTGCGTGAAAGCCTGGGGCTTCGGTGTATAGGGAATGTATGTCGCTGAATTGATATCAAAAGCGCGTCGCAGATCCGCATCGCTTTGGCCGAAGTGCGTTAGCAAATCGTACAATGCGTAGGCAAACATGCTCGAGACGAGGGTGTTGTTCGCGGCATCAGCCTGACCGGCGGAGGAACGCGCATACGCCTCCATGCTGTTGGCAAACATGTTCGCAGCATGCGCCGGGTAACGGTGGCGTTGATTCGCATTGACGCATAGCTTCTTCACCGCATCAAACACTTTATTGTACGCCGTATCCCGGCTGGCAAATGCATACCGGTGATACAGGTAGAAGTACGCCTCCGACATCTGCTCATTGTAGAATACGAAATCGCCCGGCACATCCAGCCACTTGTAAGCGCGGAGTTCGTAACCTCCGGTCGCCGGCGTAATCCATGTATTTAAGGTCACATTGAATGTAGTGCCACTTGGCGACACACACGGGATTCCGGTACATAGTACATTGTGCGGTGCGTTCCACATCCGCGGAGTTCCCGTCAGGAAAGACCGGCTTCCCAAAAGGAAACGATTACCTTTATGATTCAGATAATTGTCGAGTGACTGCGCCATCGGTGGATTGTGCTCGAGTGCCCAGAAATAGCCCAGGCCTTCATCCATCGGTTGCTGTTCATCCGCCTGCAACTCCTCGAACCAGTGTCCGCGGTCACCGCCGTATGAAATTGCGATTCCGCTGATACCCATAGTGCGATTATCCCACTTGTTGATTCCGTTCACATCGCGAAGCATCTGCGTGTGCGACACTTCATGGATGATCGTTGCCTCCCAGTGTTTGAATCCACCCGGCCTGGCGATATCGAGGCCGGCAGCCTGCTCACCGATCATAACCCGCCCCCTGTACGTACCGGTAGTGCTGTTCGCGCGCCAGTTTGCGGCGCATGGCCAGGCGATAGTCATGTTGTTGTGAGGACTGGAACAAAAGATGCTGTCGGTATTTGACGGCATTCCTGTGCGATCGTCGATCAGAAAGAAGGTGATGCGTGTGACTTTTCCGCCTGACAAGGTCATTACCTTATTCAGCTTTCTGCGAAGCGCGGAGTTCGCCCGCGTTATCGAATCATAGGTATTGCGCATGTTCGGGGAAGCCATCGCGCGGAACTGAGCGACGTTACCCGCGTTCACATATACATACCTGTAACCGTTCATTACGGGAATGATAGTGCCATTATGGTTGCGTGTAAAGGCGCGGGCATTATTGAAGGTGGCGTTCATCGTCGCCGTTGGGGCGGAATAGATGAACTCCAGCGTTTGTGCCTTGCTCTCAATCCAGCCTATCATCAGGCAACACAGAAACGCGACGATATAAACGATGATCTTTCTCATGATGGTATAATTATATGTTGTCAACGAACAATGACTTGGTGTTGGAAACCCGTCTGCCGGAATTCCGGGTGGACCCGTCGGTAAGATGCCAGACCACTTCATACTCGTAATCCATCACATCCTTCGGCTGAATAATTTCTACCTGGCCGGATAACTGATTCCCTCTTGTGTTCATCCGCATTTCCTTCACCTGCTGGCCTTCACCAAGTCTGGAATAAACCTTCACATCGATGGCGCGCACATTCGCTGCGCTTATCAACGTTGGGTCCGCTTCGACATCGATCGTTCGTCGCACAAATGGAGCGCTTAGTTTTACATCAGCCGCATCGCTTTCCTGCCAGCCTGACGTAACAGTATGGCCACCAAAAAAGAACCACTCGGTCTTGTACTCATAGTCAAGCCATTTCGACCGATCGTTGTCGTTTTTCCATCCATAAACCATTTTGAAATTGTTCGCCTCCTGATTGAAGTTCGACTTGTCGATACGAATCTCTTTTGTTGTTATATCACCCTGAGCGTGCTTCTTACGCATCGTCACCGTGACACCGTTGATATAGTTCACAAAGTCGATTGCGTTTGCTCCGTCGAGAAAGGCAGTGATAAAGCGCTGTTTGTAGAGCGGGTCATCAAGGTTGATCTGTTGAAAGCAGTCGTCGCAGTCAATCGTTCCGACGTTTTCATCAAACCTCACGGTAAGGTTATCCGCATTAAACTTGTTCAGGTCGATCGTAAACATGCCGCGCTGACGCACCGTGCGCATCTCAAATGAGGCTGCGATCGCAAAGGAAGGCACCGATACCTGGTCCTGGTTAATGAGCCTGTTACGCCGGTTATAGTCTTCTTCGATACGACTTGCCTCGCTGGAAGGAACACTGGAAACGCCCTCAGAAGGATGAAACGCGCCTGTAGTATCAGCTGAAGCGGTCGCTGGTCCGGAAGGAGCACCATCTTCGCTCACGCGCCGCTCAGACTCGGTAAGCGCCGTACGTGCCTCCACCCTACGGCGATCATTTTCCGTCCGCGCTTCAGTCCGCGCGTTGTTCAGCATCGTCGTTGCACGATCCAGCAAGCCGGTTTGCTGCCCCTGACCTGTCAACTGGCTCAGACTCGGCGTTCCGGATCCGCCGGCAGGATCGAACATCATATTGGTAAGCTTGGTGTACGCGGCCTCGATCGCCCGCTCCATATCTTCATCGGTTCCAACCTGGGTGATCTTGATTGCGCCGGACTTGATGAGATCATCGAACGACGCCTTGATCTCGGCGGCAAGTATCGGCGCGGCGACGGCTGCCTGAAAATTCTTGTGCTCATATATCTGATCGAAATTCGCCTCAATTTTTGCACGGATCGGCGACCGGAATCCGGCCAGCTCCATTTCAAATGAAAAAGAAAGATCGGGCGTCGGTGTCTTGAATGATTCCCACAGCAACTTTGCACCCTTCTTTGTCAGCTGAATCGAGACCGCTGCCTTTCCGCCATCAAGTACGGGCGCATTACCGAGACCAATCACTTGCTTGGTAAGCTCTCCGTTTTCGGCGTTGAAGGAAGTGATCAATGCAATCGTTCCACCCTTGTACACAATGGGTCCGACGATGACGCCGCTGGGTCGTATCCTCCGCAGTTGCTGACGTGCTTCTGTAAGCTGCTCCGGTGTGACGCTCAGCTCAACGACCGCGTGCACGATACCTCCTCCTTCCGCCTCATCGGTTGCTTCCGGTCCGGATGTATTCTCGACATAACGAAGAAACGAAAGCTGGGGTCTGCCACTGGAGTGGCGTGCGAGACGCAGCTTGTCCGGCAAGTAATAGAAGTTGTTGTCATTCCCGACTTCGGGGAACACGGTAATTTCACCTGCCCTGACAGGTTTGTCGAGAAGGATCTGTTGCGCTACCGCCACCTGGACGGCGAGCCACATCATCACGACACTAAGGGATAAGCAGGCCTTTTTCATAATCATCTCGATTTAGTTGTTCACGATTCCAATCACGTCCTTAAACTTGTCAAGCACTTTGGATACGGGTGAGTCGCCGTTTTCAGTCTCCGTGACTTCCTTGCCGATCTCGATCGCTTTCAGAAACGCTTCCGAAGTTTTATCACGGAAATCTTCCGGAATATTGACGTACACGTAATCATCATTGATCTTTGCATCCCATGCTGTGGCGAGCTTGCCGGATTCCTTATGATTGAACACAAGCCTGTATGCATATCCGCGTGTAGCCGGATCGGTGAATATGGTCGATTTAACGAGTGGTTCGTTCTTCGACACGGTCAGCGGAATATTCGACTCCACTTCCTTCCCCAGTTTCATGTATCGCATCTGCAGGGTTGCACGCGTAATGCCCGCGGCACGCAAATCATCCAGGTTCGCTTCCATCTCGATCTGACGTGGCCTTACAGGAACGGTAAGTGCCAATCCCTCCCATGAGCCCTTGATCCAGGGCGACGGTTGCGGATACAATTCACCGTCGGAGAAGCTCCACTGCATCTGATACTCATATACGTCGGTGTTATCATCCTCGCCGCGTGCATAAGTAAGGTTGGTCCTCACACCGTTCTTCTTGAGATATTCTTTATCGACAGTAACACTCTTGAAGAAATCGTTCCCGTCGTTTCGCTTCTTTCGCACATTCACGGTAACATAGTTGACCTCTTTTCCAATGAGCTGCTCCGATCCTTCGCTGAGGATAAGATTGATGTCGCGATGCTGGAAGAATTTGTCGTTCAGGTTCACGGATGCGACGCACCGCTTGTTATCGCGGACGCCGTCATACCACGCAGCGAGATTTTCAGTGATCACGATTTCCTTCGGAATAGCAAGTCTGTAATTCAGATTATAGACCTCGTATTTCCGTGAATAACGTGATTCAAACTTCGTCCGGTTAAACCGGTAGCGTGAGCCGTACCGGATGTTGGGATCCGCAGATTTCTCTTCCTCATTCGCGGGTTGCGGTCTTTCGTTCTGATCGTCTTTATCGGTAAGCGCGTTAACCATAACGTTCATAAACTCCTCGACAATTTTATTGGCAACGGCGTCGTCGGTCGTGTTCTTGTCGATATCAATTACGACGGCTTGCTTCTCGATCGCCGACTCATAGAGCGCTTTCACCTCATCGTATGAATACGCATCATCCTCACCGTCTTTGGTATCGCGGTTATCGTGACTGTATTTGGCAGAAAAATGCTCGTAGGCGGTTTGGAACTTGCTCCAGTCGACGACGATCTTGCCCCGTACCGCAGGAAACAGAAGCGTATACTTGAACGACATTTCAAGTGATACATCCGAAATGGAGCGGTTCTTTTCAAGCGTGGCCGCAAGCAATTGCGCACCGTTCTTGTCAAGCTTTGACGCCACGGCAACCTTCGCGCCTTCGATCACCGGCGCCTTGCCGCTGCTGATCAGCTTGGGCGTCATCGACGCGTCGTTAAGAATGGCGGAGATCACTCTGAACGAGTTATCCTGGTCAGCGGTAAGGTCTACCGCCCCCATAACTTTGGGAGTCGTTACTCCGGCAAACAAAACATTGCCTCTTGCCAGCTCTCTTACTTTGGCCTTAAGCTTTGT
>CBKWFZ010000161.1:0-7296 GCA_966673785.1 uncultured bacterium | reverse complement strand
GCGGGCTGAATAACATTGATCTCGTTCAACCGGCTTGCCTCTGGCGTTGCGCTTAACTCACCGAGCAGAGACCAGTCCGTGTACGGCTGAAAAGCTTTATCGCAAGCGGTGATCATATCGCGGAAAACACGATTTTCGTTCAATAATTCGCGCCCCATGCCAAGCCATTGCGCGCCCTGACCGGGAAAAACAAACACCACCTTATTTCCGCCTGTCGATGCCGCCGGAACGATATCTTCCGCAGCATTGGCGAATGCCGTTAGTTTTTCGATTAAGTCGCTTTTAGAACTGGCAAAGAATACCTGGCGATGATCAAACTCCGCCTTGACGAGCGCAGCCGCCAGACAGGCTGAGGCAACACGTTCTTCGTCGAATGTCGTAAATAATGTCGCGTAGTCGCGGGCGTATGCCCTAAGCGCTGCAGGTGATTTTGCCGAGAGTGGCAGGACAAATCGTTCAGGGACAAGAGTCTTGTCAGAAGCGGTGGTTGGATACTGTTCCAGCACCGCGTGCGCGTTCGTGCCGCCCCATCCGAAAGAATTCACTCCGGCTTTAAACGTTTCACCGGGTTGTGATGGCCATGCGGACTGTTGGTCCTGAACCTTCAGCATTAATTCCTCAAATGGGATGTCCGGATTAGGTGTATTGAAATTCAGATTGGGAGGCAGCGATTGATGTTGCATCGCCAGCACAACCTTGATCAGGCCGGCGATCCCTGCTGTCGCCTCCGTGTGGCCGATATTGGTTTTGACGGAACCGATCCGGAGAGGCTCGGTACGGTCCCTTTTGAAGAACTCACCTATCGCCTTTGCTTCGTTCGGGTCGCCAAGCCGGGTTCCGGTACCGTGAGCTTCCACATAGTGGACCTCGCCAGGCGCGATACCGGCTGCCCTGTACGCCGACTCTAAAAGTGCGAGTTGTCCCTCCGTGCTTGTTGCCGGCAGCGTATCGTTAAAACCATTATTGTTAACCGCCGTTCCACGAATCACGGCATAGATGCGGTCGCCGTCGCGTTCAGCATCTTCGAGTCGCTTGAGGAGGATAACTCCACCACCTTCACCGCGCACAAACCCATCGGCATCCTTGTCGAAGGAGCTGCAGCGGTGCTTGTGTGAGAGTCCGCCGAATTTTGTGAGTTCTACGTACTTGTCAGGATCCAGGATATGATTGATACCTCCGACAATCGACATTGCGGATTCACCGCATATCAGGTTCTGACAGGCAAGATGGAGCGCCACCAGCGATGCCGAGCATCCCGTGTCGACGACAAGGCTTGGTCCGGTAAGTCCCAACGCGAACGATACACGGTTTGCGACCACCGGCGATGACATTCCGACCGCGGAATGCAGCGTGGGCCGCGCGTTCTTGAACTTCCGGTAGTGTTCGAAGTCGCTCCAGATATTACCAACGTAGACGCTCACATTTCCACCCTGAATGTTCCGGTAAGGGATTGTCGACGATTCGATTGCCTCCCACGCGAGCTCGAGCATAAGCTTTTGTGACGGACTCATCTCCGTCGCTTCCGCCGGCGAGATATTAAAAAACAACGGATCGAAATCGTGTACGTTGGATAAAAGCGAAGCCTGGCGCTGATGCGTCTTGCGTTCGGCAAGCGGATCGGGATCAAACAGGACGTCGGCGTTCCAACGTTCCTTCGGGATTTCTCTGATCGTGTCGCGCTTGTTGACAAGGAGGTTCCAGAAGTCATGGACAGAGCCGGCTTCCGGAAAGCGACAGGAGATTCCGACGATCGCGATCGCGTTTCGTTTTGAGTTATTACCAGGGGTCATGGAATAGTATTCAGTTAGGTCGAGCAAACCTAACGAACCGGAGAAACATAAACCGGGTAATGAAATTTAAAAGCTTACGCCCTGGCGCTACCGTAATAATCCGGGAGGGCCTGAAATCTCCGGTATTGCCATTTTACTTATATGAGAACGATTACAACGCCATCAGCACAATAGGGATACCGTTGTATATGATCGTAAAGAAAGACCGTTTATTTTCAAACGAAGTCATATTATTACATCGAATGAAAACCGGATGACAAAAATCATGATTTCTGAATTCGTTCACGATTTCCGATGGTAAAATCGAATTTTCTGCGGCCAGGAATCTAAAATTATCCTTTAACGAGACACACGTATCTTGTTGTAATACAGTAGCTGCATCGCTTAATGCGTGTCTTCTTAACCGCAAGGGCGCGGAGTCGCAAGGGAACGCAAGGATTGAAATGGATTGTATAAGGGGCATACGCGACTTCCTCCTCTTTGCGGGGCTTCGCGTCCTCGCGACATTGCGGTGAAAAAAAGGCAGACGCGACAAAATCTCACTGCGACGAATGCAGTCCGAGCTTGTTGCCCTCTGTATCAAGGAAAATCGCGAAATACCCCATCTCCGGACTGATCTCGGTTTTAGGTACGATCACCTGGCCGCCGTTTTGCTCAACCTTGTCGAGGACTGGCTGGAGGTCGTCGCCCGCGTTCAGGTACAGGACAGCGCCGTCGGTGGTCGGTTTGTAGTCGGCTCCGTGAACCAGCACTACGCTAACGGACTCCCCATCGGCTGGGAACACCCCCATTCTGGTATCCCCCATCGTCGCTTCCTCAATGCTGACACCAAGGATATTCTGATAGAAGCGTATCGCTCTCGGCAGATCTGAAGCAGGGATCTCTGCAATTGAAATCAGGTTATTCATAGCATTTAGATTTTCGGTTTTTGCATCGGCTACTGGCTCCTGCCGGGTACCGGCATTCACACAAGCGGTCAAGACAATCAGCGTCGACGCTGTAACGCGGGCAATCGTACGTTCCATAGTGTTGCGTTTAATGGACGCTAAACTAGGACCGTCCCGCCGTGTGGAATTGTAAAAATGCGACAGCTCTATTCTTTCGTGTAGAAAAGCGTGGACAGCGTCAATTGTTTGTCATTGAGAAAATCCCCGGGATTGGTCCCCGTGAACTCTTTGAAGTCCTTGATAAAATGCGCCTGGTCGTAGTACTCGCTTTCGTAAGCGATTTTGGTTAGGCTCTCTGCGGAGTTATTAAGCAACATTCCAAGCGCAGTCTGTAACCTGATCACTTTTCCCAACTGCTTTGGACTCACACCTATCTGTTTCAGAAACTTTCTTTCAAGCTGCCTCCGTTTTGACGTGTCGTCGTCAAGGATTTCCCTGATGGGCGAGCTTCCCCTGGTCTCAAGAAGCGCATCAACGGTTCGTTTGACGATGTGATCGATGGTGGATTGCTTTTGAAGTGTTGTCAGCAGAAAACGTTCGATGATCGCTATGCGTTGACCGGTATCCGTCGCGTGGACGATATCCTGTTCCAGCGCATTTGAAACGGATTCACCGAACAACTTACTGATCGGTGTCTCTTTATTCGCAAGATTCCGGATCGGTGTTGTCACAAAATTTGCAAACCCGTACGGATAAAACCGAACCGCAAAGGTATCCACATAACCTGTGGGCTGGATGTAGAAAGGGTCCATTGTCTGTCCCAGCACCATTGCACGCGGCTGCAGAATATAGTCGTTCTCATTCGTGAATCGCCTGATATCGTCACCGAGAATGAAAGCCATTTCAATGCAGCCATCGGGAACGATCCGTTGTCTTTCATGATCCGCGGCAGGGATCTGCAACATCCAGTAACATTTTATCACGGCCTGCAAGTCCGGATGGGGTTGAAAGGTCTCGTATTGCATCTGAGGCGTTGTCCTTTATCCTGAATACACATTTTTATTATGCAGCTCCATCCATTTTGAAGGGTCGGCAATGTCGGTCCATCCAAACTGACGGTAAAGTCCGTGCGCGTCACCTGTGAGCAGGATCCATCGTCTCAGTCCCTGCAGTTCAGGATAACTCATCACGGCTTCCATTAACCATTTCGAGAGGCCACGCCCGCGGTATTGTTCGAGCACATAGACATCGCCGAGGTAGGCAATCGTCGCAAAGTCGGAGATCACACGCGCAAATCCGATCTGCTTTTCATGCTCATAAAGTCCGAAACATAGTGAATGCTGGATGGCAGTGTGCACGGTATCTTTCGGAATGTTAAGGCACCAATATGCTTTGGTAGACAGGAATTCATGGATGGAGTCGATGTCGAGTTTTGTCTTGTCGGTTGAAATCGTGAATTCGTCTTTAGCCAGGGTTACGTTTGTCATAATGTTGCTATTCCTTCAGTTACGGTATACATACGACTCTCGCGCAGGAGAAGTTTCTCTCACTATCGCGCTCAGGGAAAAGCTGAAGGTAGCGCTTGGGTTGTTCTTCTCCAACTACCGTTTCCGGAACCAATCACTCCACCGGCACCCTTACTTCGCCCAGTCTTATCGCGTAACTAATGTCGCACCTAAAATTTACAGCAACGATACCCTGCTTTTGGCCCATGGTCACGACATATCGGTACCTCCCCGAACGCCTCCCGCCGAATCGTTTGATTTTCCGGACAATCAGGGTGTCTCCCGGCGCTAAGATGCCCTTAACCTTGTCCTTCTCGCGGGCAGTTGGATCCAGCTGGTATTCATAGTTCTGCCTTATCTCCGCATCCCTGAAAAGCAACAATGGCCAGCTTGCGCCGCTTTTGAACATGATCGTCTGATACCTCCCTTCTTCGCCGGATGCGTTTCCGATAATAAGTGGCTGCCCTACCGCAATTTTGTAATTCGCGTTGCTAAACAAGGTGTCGCCGATCAGCGTATAGGTCGTGTCTGGGGTTTGGGCCATGCCGTACAGCGGTACGAGCAGGATTACTGCCGCGACGTGTTTTAAAAACGGAATCATTGGAATGAATTTGAATCTCCGCCACCTGTAGCAAAATTGGTGCTAATACTGCTCCGCTGATCTGCTTCGTTGCAAGGTGACTTTCTCCGAAGGATGTTCTGGTGACCTGCTTATCGATCCGATCTACAATCCCTTGCTTGTTTCATTAAGCATTGCTATAAATCCCTCCTTTTTCCTGACGGAAATCTCAAGTCTGGTATTGTCCAAAAGAGTGACGTAGCCGCTTTTTGAGTAAGACCTGATACAATCGAGATTGATCAGACTCGAATTGTGAATTCTGTAAAAACCATGACGGGATAAAAGTGCTTCGATGTGTTTCAACGGTTTGGACACGGTGTATTTTTTCCCATCCGTAGTGAAGATATGCGTATAGTTAACATCCGCCTCGCATCGTATGATATCCTGGATATTGAGGAAGCTATAACCCTCTTTGGATGGGAGCGTTATCTTTTTAGGGCCGGTCTCTTTTGCAATATGCGAAAGCAATACGCTGATCTTTCCGCGTAACTGGTGCTGCTCCGCTCGTTGAAACGCCCTTTGCATGGCGTTTTCAAAATCTTCAGTAGCAACGGGTTTTAGCAGATAATCGATAGCTGAAAATTTGAAGGCATCGATAGCATATTGCTGGTGGGCCGTAGTGAAGATCAGACTGAAGTCGCGGTGGACGATCGATGTAAGCACATCGAAACCAGTCTTTTCGTGTAGCTGCACATCCAGGAACACGACATCGGGGCGTATTGCGTCAATGCCCTTTACCGCTTCGTCGGCCGAACCGAAGCATACTGACTTAACTTTTGCACTATACGGTTCCAGCAGGGTAAGGAGGCGATCCGTACAGTGTTGTTCATCATCGACAATGGCTACAATCATTTGCATAATCCTAGAACATCGTTTGTAATGGAAGTGCGACCTCGATCCTGGTTCCGGCGTTGTTCGGTTTGTCAATGATGTGCAGTCTGCCGTTTGCACTTCTCCGCGTATTGAAAATCCTTATCCGGTTCTCTGTAATGGCAATACCGAGGGACTTCCCATTGATGCGATGCGGTTTACCGCCGTTTCTTCCGGAACCGTTGTCGTCGACGCTGCAGATCAGCATTTCATCTTCCTTTTTCACTTCAACCGAAAGATGGCCCATCCTGTCACGGGAGGCAAATCCATGCCAGATGCTGTTCTCAATGAAAGGTTGAAGGATCAACGGTGGCACCAGGGTATTCTCGGTATCTATCTGGTTGTCGATATCCATCGAATACGAGAACCTGCCCGGCAACCTTTTTGATTCTACCTGCAGGTAGAGTTCGATAAATTGCAGATCATCGTGAAGCGATATTTCTTCGTACTCAGAATGTTCGAGCGTCATCCGCATCAGTTTGGCAAACCGCGTCAGGTACTCGTGAGCGATAACGGTATCGTTCTTCAGCAAATAATCTCCGATGGAGTTAAGCGAATTAAAAATAAAGTGGGGATTCATCTGAGCACGAAGGGCTTTCAGTTCTGTCTCCGACACAAGGGCTCTGAACTCAGCTTCTTTCTTCAACGCCAGCGCATCCCGTCTGCGTTTGTATAGCATAAAGCCCAATACTGAAATCACGAGCAACGCCAGACCTGCCATGATCGAGGCCTTCTTTATCATAGTTTGCCGATCCAACTCAGCCAGCGCGTGCGCCCGTTCATTCTCAAAATCGAATTCCATCTGCCGGCGACTGATTTCAACACGGCGATTCTGATTGTTGAGGCTGTCTTTCAGGGCGACGAACTTCACATGTGCCTCAAGCGCTTTTTGATATTCATGCTTCGCCGCAAAAACATCCGCCAGCGTACCCCAGGCCGACTTTTGCAAAAACACGTTTCCCGCGGCATCGCTAAGCTTCAGCGACTCGCCTGCATAATGTTCCGCCGTTGCCAAATCTCCGGATTTAAGGTAAGCCATGGCGGCATTAGCATACGCTGTCGGACGAACAAACTCAATTCCGTAAGCATCGATCAATCGAAGGCTCTCTTCCGCCGATGTCACCGCGGCTTCGACATTTCCTGCATTCCCGTAGATTAGTGACAGGTTGCTATGCAGATTTGCCTGGTAGGTCGGATTGCCTTCCACCTTTTTATCCGAAAGCGCTTTCTGGTAATAGTAAATAGAGGAATCGGTCGCGCCCATTGACCCGAATACATTCGCGATATTCGCCGTCGCGGTTAATCTCAGATCTTCATTGCTAGAAAGAACTTCCCTGAAACAGCGCAGCGCCTTTTCATATTCTTCCTGCTCGTAGTAAATCGTCCCGATGCCGCCCAAAACACCCCATTTGTACGCCGTCAGACCGGGCCTGTCCTCGGCGACGGAAAGCGCCTTGTGATAGAAATCAAGTGCCTTGTAGGGATTGGAAAGGACGTACTGACTGACAAGAGCCAGACGCTCATAAGCGATCATCATTCCACGCGGGTACCCGGCCTTCGTCGCATTAGTCAAAGTAACCTGTGCAAAATCGATCAACGTGCTATCTGCAGGATTCGCGAACATC
>CBKWFZ010000160.1:0-7347 GCA_966673785.1 uncultured bacterium | reverse complement strand
AGGGTTCACTACGAAATCGCCATCGAAATCGAACCTTCATTCTCGAACAGTTACTTCAACCTTGGGCTTACTCTCGCGATGACGAAACAGTTTCGCGAAGCAGTTAAAGTTTTACATGAATATCGGAAGCTTAGTTCGCCTGAAAATCAAAAACAGGCAGACGATCTCATCAATAAGCTAAGCAGCTTTTAAGAACCTTATGCAGGCTGGACTTTTCGGTTGAACCGTCTCAGAATTTTCGTGGCGCGGCTACGATAGCCGGCCGACGAAAAGGGTAACTTTTCCTCCAGAAGGGAACAAAGTTCGGCTTGCAGATCCGGGTGTGCTTCCGCGATCTGCGCCCAAATTGACATCGCGAAAACCTGAATAGCCACGGGCTCCTGTTCACGCAGCAGCACGTCACATATCTCGACCATCTTTCCGTGATACCGTACCGGAATTTTCAAAAACTGCAGGCTTCGCAGCACGTTGCGTCGCACGGCCACGTGCGTGTCTCGAGAAAGTACATCGATGAACGTCGCGAAATGAGGTTTGGCGAGCACCGGAAAACGCTCGATGCATACACTCAACGGCCACGCTGCACGCTGGGTGACGCGATAGGGCCCCGCCAGCAATGCACGGACTAATGCATCGAATTTCTGCTGATCGTCGCTAATATACCCTGCGATCTTAAGGCATTGGGATTTGCTGTGCTCCCGGAGTAACATCTGCCGGATCCGTGTAACAGGATCGTCGATTTCGCGGGATTTCATGCGCGTTGTTCGGGAATTACAACTGATCACCCGATACCGCCAGGGCGATCATGAATGAAAGGATCGAAAGGACGAATCCGTACATGAAGATGTTGTACGCAATGCGAAGATACTTGTACTTGCGTCCGAGGACTTTCCCCAGGAAATAGATGTCCTTGATGAGGCTTCCGTACAGGTAATCCGCGTCCTTCATCAGTTCCTTCATACCCCATTCGTAGTCTTCGATCCGCATGCCGAAGAAGTTACCAAAGAACAGCAGGTTTGTCCTGCGACTGTGAATGTCCTCACGGGTAAATGTGCCCTCGTTAACGATCGGCCTTGTAGAGAGAATAGCAAAAACGGTTGTTGCGAGACAAACTACCACCAGCATTATGGTCGGGATGAGCAGACGCGGATTCTCTTCCAGTTTCCGGATCAGCACCGATACGACTATCGACAGGATGATGGAGTTAATGGTGATCAGAATGTTCGCTTTATTGTCCGCCATCTCACTCAACATGATATGGTTGTGCGAGGTGGTTCGGAATACGGTCTCGATGCCACGTTCAGGCTTTGCTTTTTTTGATTTTTTCAATTTCTCCCGCAGCCGGTTAAGCTCCATCTCCAGCGACTGGCGGTCGGCCGGAGCGCCGGTATCTTCCTTTCCGTTTGATTTCTGTTCAGCTGTCTGGACCAGCTCTTTACGCAGCCGCTTGATATTTTTTTTCTTGCCTTCCTCCAGGACAGTCTGCCCGTACGTTGTGTGGTATCGGTGGCTCTCCATGAACTGAAGGTTGAACTGTTCCCATTCTTCATCCTTCATGTCCATAAAGCCGAGTGACTTCCATTCCGACCGAAGGTTTACGCCGTTTTCATCACATTTCTCGGTAGATAAGTGAAACAGATCGGCGTCGCACAAAACCTTGCTTACGATACTCTTAGGTTGCTGCGGCATTTTCGTCGACTCGATGGCTTCAACTACGGCCCTGATCTTTTGTTCCGTGGCGCCTTCGCCTTCAAGCATCTTCCTGGCTTTTTCGGCGGCAACCGCTTCATGGTTGGACGAACCCTGCTCGTATCCGACATCATGCAGCCAGGCAGCGATAAGAACGGACTCCATCTCGTCGTCCGTTAACTCGCTTTTAAGGCCGATATGCTCGGCTGCCTTAACGACATCTTCGGTATGGTGAATATTATGAAAGTTGTGCTTTTCGAAGGCTTTACCTGAAAATGTCTTTTCAGCAAGGGCTTTCGCTTTAGCAATTAGTTTTGTTTCCATAGTTTAAAGGCCTAATGTAAAAAATATTCCAGTAACAGAACCGACTGCCTGAAGATGAAGATCCACAACCGGATGTCATTGTATGTAGCCCTGGTTGATCATTCCCTGATCCGCCTGATCGCAGGATTCGGGCTGATCGTTTTCATGAATACGATCGCTTTGGTCTGCCCGGCGCAGGACGCATCCAATGTTAACTATACGCTGTTCCTTATCGGCGATTGTGGCGAGCCCACGATTAAAGACGCTCCCGTCGGTGATGTCCTTCGGCGGGAAGTGGAGAAGTCCGGCGCCGAAAGCACCGTTGTTTATCTGGGCGATAACATTTACCCGTTCGGGCTTCCGGCGGAAGGTCACTTCTTAAGGTCGCGTGGCGAGGATATTCTGCGTACACAGGCTGATTGGATTTCGGGTTTGCCCGCAAAAGGCATCTTTATTCCTGGCAACCACGATTGGCAGCACTGGAACCGGAACGGCTGGGAATTCGTGTTGAATCAGCAGCTGTTTATCGATTCCCTCAAGGACGAGAACATCACAATGTATCCGAAGGCAGGTTGTCCCGGCCCGATCGAGTTGCATTTGTCGAAGGATCTTGTCTTGCTCATCATCGATTCCCAATGGATTCTTCACGCTTATGAAAAGCCCGGTGAGGAGAGTGATTGCTTTGCCAAAGATCCCGCAACTCTTCTTATACTTCTTGAGGACGCGATGGTGCGAAACCGTGGTAAGCGTATTGTGCTCGCGGCTCACCATCCGGTAATCACCTATGGTGACCATGGTGGCGTCTTCTCGTGGCAGGACCATCTCTTTCCGCTGGTCGACCTTCATCGGCTGCTTTACATACCGATGCCGGTCGTGGGCTCGCTGTATCCGTTATATCGCGCGGTGCTTGGACATCCCCAGGACATCAAGCATGTTAACTATAATCAATACAGCAAAGCGATACAGCGCCTCCTGGCGCAGCATCCGGGCACACTCTACGTGGCGGGGCACGAGCACGCGCTCGAGCATATCGTCAAGGACAGCGTTCACTACGTGGTCAGTGGCTCAGGAAGCAAGACCGGTTATGTCCGGATGGGACGTTATGCTCAATACGCCAAAGGCGTTAAAGGTTTTGTGAAAGCTGCATTCATGAAAGATGGCAGTGCGCGCCTCGAATACTGGCAGGTGGACAACGGCGTCGAAGACGGAGCGGTGGTCCACACAGCTGACTTGCTTCCCGTCAGGCGCTTGCTTTCTCCGCCCGATCCGGTCACGCCTCTCGACAAGGACTCCGTTACGGTGAGTGCGAGCCGCCAGTATCGCGCCGGGCCGGGCCGAAAGTTCTTCTTTGGTTCCAACTACCGCGAAGCCTGGCAAACACCTGTCAAGGTTCCGGTCTTCCGTCTGAGTCAGCAAAAGGGCGAACTCAAAATCCTGCAAAAGGGAGGAGGTCAACAGACGCTTTCGCTCCGCCTCGCGGATTCGTCTGGCCGGGAGTATGTGCTTAGGTCCGTCGAGAAGAATCCCGAAGGCGCTGTCCCCGAAATGTTCCGAAAGACATTCGCGCAGGACATTGTCCAGGATCAGATTTCGGCGTCGCATCCTTATGGAGCGCTGGTCATTCCGGAACTCGCCGAAGCAGCGGGAATCTATCACACTAACCCCAGGCTGGTGTACATCGCTGACGATTCAACCCTGGGTCTATACCGGAAAGGTTTTGCCGGCAGTCTGGCGATTTTTGAAGAGCGGCCTGACGAAGACTGGTCTGATAAGGGATTTTTTGGCAATTCAAACAATATTATTTCCACGATTAAAGTTTTAGAGAAGCTTGCCAAGGACACCGATAACCAGGTTGATCAGCGGTTTGTTGCCCGTTCGCGGCTGTTCGACCTCTGGATCGGCGACTGGGACCGTCACGATGACCAATGGCGCTGGGCTACGCGTGAGGAAGGTAAACGGGAGTTCTATCGTCCGATCCCGCGTGACCGCGATCAGGCGTTCTTTGTCAATGAGGGGATCCTCCCAAAAATATGGAGCCGCAAATGGGCACTGCCCAAATTTGAGGGCTTCGGCGATGATATTAACTGGATTCCCGGCATTGCCTTCAACGCGAGGCATTTCGATCGCAGTTTTCTGAACGGGCTTGAGGAATCCGTTTGGGTTGAAGAAGCGGAGGCGCTCAGAAGTCAGCTTACGGATGAAGTGATCGAATCCGCGATTCGCCGGTGGCCCGAAGAAATCTATCGCCTCGATGGTCCGGAGATTATACGCAAACTGAAAGCGCGGCGCGAAAAACTCACGCAGTATGCCCATGATTTGCATCGCTATCTTTCGCGCGAGGTGAGCATTGTCGGATCGAATAAGCAGGAGCGTTTTCTCATTGAACGACTTGAGAACGGCGACGTCAGGGTGGAAGGCTTCAAGATCAACAAGAAGGGTGAACAAAGCCGCGGATTTTATGAGCGCACATTCCGGAAGGCGGAGACAAAAGAGATTCACATCTACGGACTTGAGGAAAACGACCAGTTCATCGTAACCGGCAATGTGCCTAACAGTATTCTGGTGCGAATCATCGGTGGTTCCGGGCGCGATTCATTAAACGATAATTCGTCGGTGTCTTCGCTTCGAAGGAAAACGGTATTTTACGACAACCGCGGTACCAACGCTATCGTAGGCGGGGATGAGGTGAACGACAAAACATCCGGGCAGCCCGATGTGAATTTATACGAACGAAAAAGTTTTCGTCCCAACCGGCTGGCACCGCTTCTGTTTGGTCAGTTCAACCCCGACGACGGACTCTTCTTCGGTGGCGGATTTCTTTTTCAGACGGAAGGCTTTCGAAAGAACCCTTTCAAATCCCGCCATATTTTTCTGGGCAGCGTAGCACCGCGAACCAATTCGTACAACATCCTGTACCGGGGCGACTTTACCGATATTATCGGGAAATGGGGGCTCTCGGTCGATGCTGACATCAAAAGCCCGAATTACGTCAACAACTTCTTCGGGCTTGGAAATGAAACCGTTTTCAACACGGATATCGGGGATGATCAATCGGTGAATGTAGACGACGACATCGACTATTACCGTTTCCGGTTTGAAGAACTGCGACTTGATCTCGCGTTTACCAGGCGCATTCTCGGCTCTTCCCAGTTCAGCATCGGCCCCTCGTTCCAACGGATCGAACTCGAGGATCCCGGTTCGAGCGACCGGTTTGTAGAGGAATATGCGTCCGGATTGGATTACGAACTCTTTGAGGAGAAGAACAACTTCGCCGGGCTCGCGATGCGGTTTACGATTGACAACAGGAACAATCCCAGGCTCACGACACGTGGCGCGCACCTCACACTCGCCGGGCGAAGCATGAAGGGACTCGATAATCTGGCAAATGACTTCCACGCGTATGAGGCAGCCGTTGCGTTATATCACTCTTTCAACGTGCCAAGCAACGTGGTTTTTGCCGGGCGCGTCGGCGGTGGTCGCACATTCGGCTCGCCGGAGTTTTATCAGGCGCAGATCTTGAGTGGACGGACCGAACTGCGCGGCTTCCGAAAGACACGTTTTTATGGTGACCGGAAGATGTATGCCAATCTTGAAGTGCGCGCGAAACTGTTTACGGTAAAAACATACCTGTTCCCGGCATCGGTCGGTATTCTCGCGTTTCATGACCTGGGCCGGGTCTGGTATGAAGATGAGAATGGTATTGATCCTTCTGCCGGAGGGATATCCAACAAATGGCACAAAGGATGGGGGGGCGGAATCTGGTTCACCCCGTTCAATCTGACGGTATTATCGGTAGAAGCAGGGCATTCGGAAGAGGGGACGCTGGGATACGTGCGGCTGGGATTTCTTTTCTGAAAATCCCGTACGCGATCGCTGGGGCGTTATGCGTCCGGATTTTATCTTATTTTTGCCGCCTTAATTACAGAATCGTTTGAACTTACTTTCAGCAGAATCGGTCGCCAAATCGTACCATGATAAATGGTTGTTCAGGGACATCACACTCGGCATTTCCCATGGGGAAAAATTCGCCCTTGTCGGAAACAATGGTGCCGGTAAGACTACGTTGCTTCGGATACTCACCGGAGAAATTGAACCTGACCTGGGGAAAGTAAGCGTACGTCAGGGGGTGCGCATCGGCTACCTCACACAACAACCTGCGGTTGCAGCCGAGACTGCGGTAAAGGAAATTCTCTTCAGCGAATCGAATGAGATCGCGCGCGTGGTGAAGGAATATGAATACCTGATAGCTCACGCAGATGCAGATCCCGACAGGATGCAGCACGTGCTTGTTCAGATGGAAGAACTGAATGCGTGGGACTACGAAGCGAAAGTGCATGAAATTATCGGGCGTCTTGGTGTTCCTGATCTGGACAAGACTTTCGGTGAACTGTCAGGCGGTCAAAGAAAGCGGATATTTCTCGCACAACTCTTATTGGCTGAACCGGATCTGATCATCATGGACGAGCCGACGAACCATCTTGACCTTTCAGCAATCGAATGGCTGGAGAACTACCTGCAGGGCACCGGTATAACGCTTATCATGGTGACACACGATCGCTACTTTCTTGACGCGGTCGCTACAGAGATCATCGAGCTTGACCGGGGACAACTATTCCGGTATAAAGGAAATTACGCCTACTTCCTTGAAAAGAAAGAACAGCGCGAAAGCATGTTGAAAGCTGAAGTGTCGAAGGCGCGGAACTTGCTCAGGAAGGAGCTTGAGTGGATGAGACGGCAACCCAAAGCGCGGGGTACGAAGGCGAAGTACCGGATCGAGGCTTTTCATGAACTTCAGGAGAAAGCTTCTCAGGATTTGCGTAAGGACAAGCTCGAACTCGACATTAAAGAAGCTCGTCAGGGGGGCAAGATCCTTGAGGTCAGCCATCTGAACAAGAGTTTTGGATCGCTGACCATCGTAAAGGACTTCTCTTACGTATTTAAGAAACAGGACAGGATCGGTGTTGTCGGAAAGAACGGGGCCGGTAAGTCCACTTTTCTTGATATGCTCACCGGAAGGACCGCACCGGATTCGGGCGAAATTACACCGGGGGTGACGACCCGGTTTGGCTACTTCACACAGGAGGCGATCAGCCTGAACAATGAAAACCGGGTGATTGAAGAGGTCAAGCAGATTGCCGAGTTCATTACGCTTTCGGATGGGTCTCAGGTTTCGGCTTCCAAATTCCTTGACAATTTTCTGTTTCCGCCGGAGAAGCAGTACACCTACGTCAGCAAGCTAAGCGGGGGCGAAAAAAAGCGGTTGCAGTTACTCAAACTGCTCGTTACCAATCCAAACTTCCTGATTCTGGACGAGCCGACAAACGACTTTGACATAGACACGCTTAATGTGCTTGAAGA
>CBKWFZ010000159.1:0-7423 GCA_966673785.1 uncultured bacterium | reverse complement strand
AGATCATCCCGACCTTCGCGCGCAAGCCGTTGTTCGGCCATGACTCGATGGTTTTGAAAATGGAGTGCAAATGTATGGATAAAAAGTCTATTGTGAAACTACGGCGGGAAATGTTTATTCAATTCCATCCGTTTCCGAACGGCCCAGCAGTTCGGGTCTCCGCTGTCGGGTCCTTTCCAGGGCCTTTTCATGCCTCCAGGCTGCGATTTTTGCTTCATGGCCGGACATTAGTACCTCGGGAACCTTCCATCCATTGTATTCAGCCGGCCGGGTATAAACGGGAGGAGCAATCAGATTATCCTGAAACGAGTCGGTCAAAGCGCTTGTCTCGTCCGAGAGCACACCCGGAATCAGTCGCACCACGGCGTCGACCACAACCGCTGCGGCCAGTTCGCCTCCGGAAAGAACGTAGTCGCCAATGCTGATCTCACGTGTGACCAGGTGTTCCCGGACGCGTTCGTCAACGCCTTTGTAATGACCGCAAAGCAGGATCAGATTTTCTTTGAGACTTAGCTGGTTCGCAATCGGCTGCGTGAATCGTTCACCGTCAGGACTCATATAAATAATGTCATCGTAGCTCCGGCGGGATTTTAGGTCACGGAGGCAGTTGTCTATCGGTTCGATCATCATTACCATCCCGGCACCGCCGCCAAACGCATAGTCATCCGTTGTCCGATGTTTGTTGGTCGCATACTCCCGGAGATCAATGATATTAACGGTTACAATTCCCCTTGCCTGAGCGCGCTTAAGTATGGAGTCGGAGAATGGACTTTCAATCAGCCGGGGAAGCGTGGTGATGATGTCGATTTGCATGGTTCAAATATCCAGAAAACCTTCGGGAAGGATTACTTCGATTTGTTTTTGGGTCCGGTTCACCTTCTTTATGAAGGGCCCGGTCACAGGGATCAACACCTCCTTTTGCCCGTAATGGAGCATGAGTAGTTTGTTTGGACCAGCCTGAACCACTTCCTGCACGACACCCAGCGTTCCAAGGTCCTGCTCGACCACCGTAAATCCGGGGACTTCATCGTCGTAAAAATCGCCGGTGGATGCTTTTGGACGAAGGCTGCGCGGAAGGAAGAGCGGCTTTTTCGAAATTGCTTCAGCAGCCTCGATTGTGTCCACATCTTCCAGTTTCAGGTAAGCTTTGCCGCCTTTGGCAGAGAAGGATTGTATAAAATACGGAACTAAGCCCCCACTGATTTCCAGAAAGACTGCGTCGGCACCACTAATTCCTTCCGGAAAATCCGGGTTTAGTGAAATGGTAACCTCACCCTTGAGGCCATGCGGCCTTAGAATGAATCCGGCATTAAAACAGTCCTGTTTGTTCATGGGCCATCTATTGGAAACAAAAATGCCAACACCGGCAAGGCGTTGGCATCTATGGCAATTTCATCAATATTATGCTTGCGTCTCGCCAGAGTGCTCTGTTTCGGCAGGAGCTTCTGCTTCAGCGGGAGCCGCTGCGGCTGCTTCAGCTTCTTCAGCTGCCTTGGCCTTTTTGCGAATTGCTTCAGCACGTGCCTCGCGAATCTTCGTCTCAGCCGCCTTTCTCTCTTTGGCGCTTGCTTCTTTAGACTGATTGAGCTTATCGCGCTTCGCCTGAATCGCTGCCTCCTTGTTTTTCAACCATTCGGCGAGCTTTGCATCAGCTTGTTCCTGAGTTATAGCGCCTTTCTGAACACCAATTTGCAGGTGTTTGCGAAGCAGAATACCTCTGTAGGATAACATTGCTTTCACCGTGTCTGTAGGTTGTGCGCCCTGCATAACCCAGTGGAAAGCCCGGTCGTCATTGATGTTAATCAATGCGGGGTTGGTAAGCGGGTTGTAAGTCCCCAGCTTTTCGATAAAGCGACCATCGCGTGGTGCTCTGGCGTCGGCTACGACTACATCGTACATTGCCAGTTTTTTGCGGCCCCGGCGGGCCAGTCGGATTTTAACCATTGTTTGTCAGTTTAAAATTCTGGAACTCGTCCTGTTTTTTAAGGACCGCAAAGATAGTTTAATTTCTATTTCTGAAAATGAAGTGCCGCGAAAATCTTAAAAATGGTGATCGGACACAAATATTCGTGTATACGAGTACGCGGTTTTTTTAAGTCAGAGGGTATCTATACATTTGTTTCCTTTGCAAAAAAACATGGATAAGTATTCATATATCTCCAATGCAGACGTGGGTTATCTCGATCAGATGTATCAAAACTACAAATCTGATCCGGCTTCCGTCGACCCCTCATGGCAGAAATTCTTTGAAGGGTATGAGTTCTCGCAGCAACGATACGGCGAAAACGGTCATGCACCGGTTGCCGGCGAGGAGTCTCATTCAATTAAAGAAACGCAGGTTCGAAATCTGATTTTCGCCTACCGTTCTTTCGGGCACCTCAAGTCGAAGACCAACCCTGTACGCGAGCGCCGTAACCACAACGTCAACCTGGATCATAAAAGCGTTGGATTAACCGATGCTGACCTGGACACTGAGTTTGATGTGGCTTCCGAAATCGGAATGCAGAAGTCGTCCCTTCGCAAGATCATTGAGAAGCTGCAGGCGGTTTATCTCGGTCCCATAGGTTTCGAGCATAACTTTATCCGGAACGACGAAATCCGCGCCTGGCTTTATGAAAAGATTGAAAAGGAATATTATGCCTATAACCCGAGTCAGGACGAAAAGAAAAGGATCCTTTCGAAGTTAAATGAGGCGGTCGTATTCGAGAATTTCCTCCATACGAAGTTCATTGGGCAGAAGCGATTTTCTCTTGAAGGAGGCGAGAACACAATTCCGGCACTTCAGACCATCATCAACAAGGCTGCCGAACTTGACGTGAAAGAAGTCGTCATCGGGATGGCCCACCGCGGACGACTCAACGTACTGACTAACATTCTCGGGAAGACGTACGAACAAATTTTCACTGAATTCGAAGGCAACGTGAGTCCGGACCAAACGATGGGTGACGGCGACGTTAAATATCACCTCGGATACTCCAGTCACATAAGTACGCCATCTGGCAAGAAGATCTATGTTAAACTCACGCCGAATCCCTCGCACCTGGAGGCCGTTGATCCCCTAGTGCTCGGCTACACACGGGGTCAGATCGACGACGAGTATAAAGGAGATGTTGTCAAAGGAATGGCAATCCTCATCCATGGCGATGCCGCCGTTGCCGGCCAGGGTATCGTTTATGAAGTTGTCCAGATGTCGGGTCTGCCCGGTTACTCAACCGGCGGGACAATCCATTTTGTCATTAATAACCAGGTTGGGTTTACCACCGATTACGATGACGCGCGGACCAGTATCTATTGTACTGATATTGCCAAGATCGTTGATGCGCCCGTTCTTCACGTAAACGGTGATGATGCAGAGGCCGTGAGCTTTGCAGCGAATCTTGCTGTCGAATACCGCGTGCGTTACAAGAAAGATATATTCATTGACCTTTTATGCTACCGCAGGCACGGACACAATGAAAGCGATGAACCGAAGTTTACTCAGCCAAAGCTTTACAATTTAATCGCAAAACATCCGAACCCACGTGAGGTCTATGTGAAGAAGCTGGTGGATGGCGGACAGGTTGATGCGGCACTGGCCGAAGAACTCGACAAAAATTTCAGAAATCAGCTTCAGGACCGTCTCAATGAGGTTAAGCAAAAGCCATTGCCTTATAAGCCGCAGAAGATCGAGGAAGAATGGGAGCAGATGCATTTTGCAAAGCCTGAGGACTTCGAGACGAATCCCGATACTTCGATAAAGCAGGATGTTATCGACAAGGTTGCGAAAGCGTTGACTACCATTCCGGAAGGATTCAAGGCGTTAAAGCAGATCGAAAAACTTCTGAAGGACCGCACGACAGCGTTCTTCGACGAGAAAGTACTCGGATGGGCTGAAGCTGAACTGTTGGCATATGGATCTTTGTTGCTGGAGAAAACGCCGGTTCGTATGTCGGGCCAGGATGTTAAGCGCGGCACGTTCTCACACCGTCACGCGTACTTCTTCGACGCCAACACGAACGAACCGTACTGCGGGCTCGACACCATGGAAAAGGGCCAGGCAAAGTTTCACATCTATAACTCCCTCTTGTCAGAATTCGGGGTACTGGGTTACGAGTATGGTTATGCCATGTCGTCACCACGCGCGCTGGTGATATGGGAGGCACAGTTCGGTGATTTCGTCAACGGAGCTCAGGTTATTATCGATCAGTTCCTTTCGAGCGCGGAATCAAAGTGGCAGCGCATGAACGGACTTGTGATGCTTCTTCCTCACGGCTACGAAGGTCAGGGACCAGAGCATTCCAGCGCGCGACCCGAACGTTTCCTTCAGTTATATGCCGAGTACAATATGGTCGTTGCCAATCCGACAACGCCAGCGAACTTCTTCCATCTGCTCCGCCGTCAGGTCATGTGGCATTTTCGGAAACCATGTATTGTGTTTTCGCCGAAGTCGCTTCTCAGACATCCCGGCGTTATTTCACCGCTGGAGGAGTTCACTGGCGGCGGATTCAATGAGGTTCTTGATGATTCCCGCGTGAACGCCAAAGATGTGAATCGCGTAATTCTTTGCAGTGGCAAAGTATACTACGATCTGATCGAGGCGCAGCAGAAAAGGAAAACCAAAGACGCTGCAGTTGTTCGTATCGAGCAACTCGCGCCTTTCCCGGAGAAGCACCTGAAAGCAGTGTTGAAGCGGTATAAGGACGCCAAGCTTGTTTGGGTCCAGGAAGAGCCGGCCAACATGGGATACCAGTCCTACATTCAACGCATGATGCCGAAATACGAGATCGCTTATGTTTCGCGGAAGGCGAGCGCGTCGCCCGCAACCGGCTACTCCAAAGTTCACAAAGTTGAACAGGACAAGATCATTCAAAAGGCATTTGAAGTATAAAACGAATTAATGGCCGCGCGTGCGAGCCGGTATCAAATCACTAAACTGCAAAACTTAATGGCATTTCAAGTCAAAGTCCCCACGGTGGGTGAATCGATTTCAGAAGTTACGATTGCAAACTGGCTCAAAAAAGATGGCGACGTCGTGCAGTTGGACGAGGTAATCGCCGAGCTGGAGTCCGACAAAGCCACATTCGAGCTTACAGCACAACAGGCGGGCACGCTGAAGATTCTCAAAAAGCAGGGTGACACTGTGCCGATCGGCGACGTGATCTGTGAAATCCAGGAAGACGGAAAGGCCACTACTACCCCGGCTTCCACGTCAAAGGCGAAACCAGCGGAGAAAACCGATGAACCGAAAGCCACCGGAGCTGTGAAGGAGATGAAGGTTCCTGCAGTAGGGGAATCGATCACTGAAGTGACAATTTCAACCTGGCTGAAGAAAGACGGTGATCTTGTCCGCCTTGATGAGGTGATCGCCGAAGTCGAGTCTGACAAGGCAACGTTTGAGTTACCTGCCGAGGCAAACGGAATTCTGAGAATAGTGGCGCAGGAAAAGGATACTTTACCCATCGGAGGCCTGATCTGCAGGATTGAGGTGATGGAAGGCGTAGCACAACAAAGTTCCGGCGGTCAGACGACAACCAAAACGGAACAGGTGCAAAAAAATGACGGAAGCTATGCTTCGGGTCATCCTTCGCCAGCAGCTGCCAAAATTCTCGATGAAAAAGGTATTAGGCCGGGGCAGGTTCAAGGATCGGGAGTCGGAGGCCGCATCACAAAGGAAGACGCCCAGAAAGCTCAGCCTTCCAAAACGGAGACTTCCAAATCGACTGCGGCCCTGCAGCCAGTCAGCACCGGCGAAAGAACAGAGCGGCGTGAGAAGATGACATCGCTGCGCCGCACGATCGCGAAACGCCTTGTGGCAGTGAAGAACGAAACCGCGATGCTGACGACCTTTAACGAGGTAGACATGAAACCGGTGATGGAACTTCGCGGCCGGTACAAGGATCAGTTCAAGGAAAAGTATGGCGTCGGGTTGGGATTCATGTCCTTTTTTACCAAAGCTGTCTGCGCGGCGCTAAAGGAATTTCCGGCAGTGAATGCGTCTATCGATAAAGATGAGGTTATCTATCACGATTACTGCGACGTCTCCATAGCGGTCTCAACACCCAGAGGTCTCGTTGTTCCCGTGATCCGTAACGCCGATCAACTAAGTGTTGCGCAAATTGAAAGTGAAGTTGTACGACTCGCTACACGTGGTCGCGATGGCAAGCTTTCCATTGAAGAAATGACCGGGGGAACATTTTCGATCACTAATGGTGGTGTGTTCGGCTCTATGCTTTCGACTCCAATAATAAATCCGCCGCAATCGGCAATTCTTGGAATGCATAACATCGTTGAACGCCCTGTGGTAAAGAACGGCGAAATTGTAATCCGGCCCGTGATGTTCGTTGCGCTATCGTATGATCATCGCATCGTTGACGGCAGGGAATCGGTAAGCTTCCTTGTCCGTGTCAAAGAAATGCTCGAAGATCCGGGCAGGCTCATCCTCGGTGTATAGCCGTAACTAAATTGACCGCGGCACTTCTCAGTGCCGCGCCTTTTTAATATTATAACCCTTCAACATTCAGCATGCAATACAACGTAATAGTAATAGGTTCCGGTCCGGGTGGTTATGTCGCTGCGATCCGGTGCGCACAACTTGGGTTCAAGACAGCGATCGTCGAGAAATACACCACCCTGGGCGGCACATGCCTCAACGTGGGTTGCATTCCGTCGAAGGCACTACTCGATTCTTCTGAGCATTTCATTCAGGCAAAAGAGCATTTTAAGGACCACGGTATCGAGATACCTGCGCCGAAGATCAATCTTAAGCAAATGATCGCGCGTAAGGCCGGCGTTGTAAAGTCTAATGTTGATGGCATCGCGTTCCTGATGAAGAAAAACAAAATTGACGTTCATACCGGAGTTGGTTCGTTTGTCGACAAGAATACGGTCCTGGTCACGTCATCGGAAGGAAAAGGAACAACGTTGAAAACCGATTATGTTATCATCGCGACCGGTTCAAAGCCGACGCCGTTGCCATTCGCCCCGTTCGACAAAAAGCGAATAATCAGCAGCACCGAGGCACTGGAACTTAAAGAGGTTCCGAAGCACATGATCGTCATCGGTGGCGGCGTGATCGGGATGGAGCTCGGTTCCGTCTACGCACGTCTTGGCGCAAAGGTGAGCGTCGTCGAGTTCCTTGATAGCCTCATCCCCACAATGGACGGTACCATGGGAAAGGAGTTGCTTAAGGCAGTGAAAAAACTCGGGATGGATGTCTACCTTGGTCATAAAGTCACCAGTGTCGAAAACAAAGGCAAGGAAGTGAAGGTGGTCGCTGAGCCGAAAAATGGTGGTGCTCCGCTTGAGCTTTCGGGAGACTATTGTCTGGTAAGTATCGGACGCCGGCCATATACCGAAGGACTTGGCCTTGACAAAATTGGAATAGAGACCGTCAAGGGTCAGATCCCTGTTGATGATCATCTGAAGACCAGGGTCGATAATGTGT
>CBKWFZ010000158.1:0-7428 GCA_966673785.1 uncultured bacterium | reverse complement strand
CTTTGTAAAGCAGACCAAAAGCGAACTCGTGGAAATTCGCCGACACACGCCAGCCGTTGCATATCGTTTCGTACTCATCGATAACGTCGTCGTTGTTGTGATCAATCAGTTTTGTAAGCTCCTGCTTCTGCAAAACGTAAATCTCATCATCAACAACTTTGACGCCGAGTGGTTCCGCAAGGCCGAATGCAATGCGTTTTACGCTGATATTATTTGAGCCTCCCGTGACGCCATCAAGCAGGTACACAGATCCAAGCGAGTCCCATGTGCTTACAACGAGTCTGCCATCAGAAAGGAAGTCCATGCCTCCAACTTTGGGCTTGAAGTCGCCGGGACGTGCCTGCGTCACCGTGAACGCCGGATGCACATCCATAAGAGCCGAACCGTCGCCGGGAACAAGATCCTTCTTGACTGCTACCGGAGCCTCTTGTGTTTTCTTTATATCCTTACCGCTAAACGAAAACAGCTCCGGCGGCGCCACAACAAATGCCTCAGACCCGTGAGGCCGCCATTGAAACGACAAGCCCTTGCCACCGCCTCCCTGAAAATATTCAATGCGGAAAGGATGCTTCCCGGCTTTCAGAATGATTTCGCCGTCACGCGGATCGAGACCATGATTTCCTCCATTGTCGACAATAAGCTTATTGTTAATAAACAGACGCGATCCGTCATCGCTTACGAGCCGGAACACGAGGTTGGTTGTCTGTTTTACGGTAATGAAGCCTGATGCATGTACGACAAAGTTGTCCGTCAGATTACCGAAATCATTCTCGTTGAAATGAACGGCGTTGACGACGCCCGACACAAGGGGCAACATCTCGTCATTGATATCCGGAAAATCACTAATCAGTTCTTCGAATTTGTAGACATTGACAGCGATACCGTCATGTTCCGCCGTTGCGTCAAATTGCTGCAAATCAACCGGGCTGAATTTTACTTCATAGGCTGGCTTTGGCATCAGCTTATTCGCGGCGGCATCAGCTTCTTCCTGGGCATCCAGTTCGAGAATATAGTCCACCATCGTAACCGCGTCTGCTACAGAAAGGTCCGGGTGCGCTGTCATTGGAACATCGCCCCAATTACCTGCACCGCCTTCTTTGATCTTCTGCACAAGTGCTTCTTTCCGTTCAGGTGAAGTATCATAACGCCGTGCAATCTCGATGTAAGCCGGGCCGACTGTTTTCACGTCACGGTTGTGACACGTGTTACAATCGCTTTTTGCCATCAGTGCCTGAACAGCTGCTTCACCGGCGAGGATGCTGCCACCTTCCTGCTGAGTTGGCCGTTCTGAAAGGTTCACCACAAATCTTGTACTACCATTCTCCAGAGCAAGAACTCCGTCAACGACCAGGTACGTATTGCCATCAAGTGTCTCTTCGGTGGATTGCCGAACCGAAAAAGCAGGAGCGGTGATGTCATCCCGGGAGGCAAGAGAATGAATGCGCATGTTAAGATGAAGTTCTGCTCCGTCCGGAATCCCAGAGACGTTAAAGACTCTTTCGAATGACGTCTTGCCGTCGTTGATACCTGCAAACTCGGGCGTCTCTGTCACCGAAATTTTTACACCTTCCGCTTCCAGTACATACCGCAGACTTGCCTGACCGTTTTCGATACGGTGGCCCTTGTAAATCACCCGAGGTATTACAGACTCGCCTCCGACGACAACTCTCCACGGATTAGTGACCGCCTCTTCCAGATAAGTTGCACCTTCCGTGGTTGGTTGCGGTCCATGCGCGCTGGTATACACCGGTCCGTCAAAATTAATTCCTCCCGTCCATGCCTTGAACAGCGAACCGAATTGCGTGCTGTACGCAACCCACAAATTGTCGTGGAGAGCGATACTTACGATTCGAGGTTGCTGATCCAGTACGGACCGGATCACCCAGGCCTCTCTGGGTCGTTTCTTTTCGGATGTGGTGTTACACGATAAAAAGAAAACTGAGATTAACGAAGCAATAAAAAGACTTCTCATTCTGGTTGGGTATAAGATATGTTGGAGCCGCATCAGATTGGGTTAAGAAACGCAGCAATCCGGACTGGCGCAAAAAGTACGGCAAACCCGCCCGAAATCGTTTTAGATGTAAGTATTTTTTGAGGAAAAACGATACCGGAAACGATTCCGGTCGCTTTGCATCAAGCAGCCGGGCCAATGTTATCCTGTAAAGAGTCCGCTAAACATCACCTCGACAACATTGGCCCGTGCTGCTACGTCCGAAAATGCGTTCGAACTAGATCAGATTAGTGAAAAAAATATGCCAGTAGCGAACGCTTAATGGTACCGTTGAAACTGTGGATCGCCTGCATGCGCCTCAGGGTATAGGTTTTTAATCCAATACCATGAGGGACCGGGTAAAATGCGCGGACGAAAGATCAAATTGACCATCATTCTTATCGCGATGTTTGGCGTGAGCATCGCGATTCGATTCATCGCCCTGCCGCTACTCCTGCGCAACCACATCGACGATGTGAACTCCTGTTTCAGTGACCATGAGCTCACGGCAAAGGACATTACTATTTCGTTTTTTACAGCCTCTTTCGCCCTTAATGATGTCGCGTTAACGAAAAAAGACGGGAGTGTTCCATTCAGCGCATCGCGGATTCAGATTGCACTTGACGTTAACGCGCTGAAGATGGGACACTGGCTGAGCCGCGTCGAAATACATGAACCGTCTATCGCGTGTACTTCGGGAGCCGTTTACGAATCGCTTCCGGCCGACTGGACAACAGTCGCTGAAAAGGCCGCCTTGCTTCCCGTCAATGAGTTCAAGATAAATGGCGGTTCGATCCATCTCAACGAAATTGGTAATGAAAATGAACCTGTCCTGGAAATTACCGGCATTTCACTTCGCATGCACAACCTGAAAAACGTTTTTGGGGAAACAAGAAGACTTCCGGCTGTCGGGAAAGCGACGGCGCGAATTGTAGACGCAAGATTGGACGTTGACCTTGAAGTAAACACTACGACGACCGATCCATCGTTCAACGTCACCGCCAGTGTGCACGAGCTGAATCTTTTTGATGTAGAAAGATATTTTTATAATCTGGGCACCTCTGAAATTCCTACAGGCCTGATAAACATTTTCACAGAGGCCGGAACTATGGATGATCGGGTGATTGGCTACGTGAAGCAGGAACTGGAAGAGGTCATAGCGGTTTCTTCTTCGCGCAGTCGTAGCGAAACGACTGGCCTTCCGGACCGGACCGGTGAGCCAATCATCCGCAATCTCGAAGAGGTGTATTTTCAACGCGATCTCTCGAAGGCGGGTGTCACCGTCGACGTCTGGAACGCGATCGGCTTAACCTTGCATAGCGCTTTCATTCAGTCGATGAATATTCTCGTCTACGAACACAAGCAATCGCAGTCATCGCGCAGAATCATTCCTCACCCAAAACCAAAACTAAAAACGTCTCTCGTTTCCAACGCCGCTAGCGCAAACGTTACGCCGGCTATTCACCCGGGCTAGTGCCTCGCAGTTTCTTTTCCCTGTGCGCGTCGTTCTCCTTTAAAATTTCCATATCGAATGGTTTCAGGTCGGAAGGAGACGGACCGTTCATCACTTTGCCGTTACACGAAAATCGCGAACCGTGACAGGGACAGTCGAACGACTTCTCATCCGGATTCCAGCGCACATAGCAACCGAGATGCGGACACACGGCCGAGTAGGCATGTACGTTCGACTCCGCATCCTTATATACGGCGACCTTAAGCGCACCCGCGCGAATGATCGCTCCGTCGTCGTCACGAAGTTCGCGGAGAAGTTCAATATCGCCGGGAGTAAAGTAATCCCGGAACTGTCCCGCCATATTTAATGCCTCCTTCAAAAAATCCGGCGCTACGGACAGCGACCACGTGACACGAGCCGGGTCATAGAGTTCGCGCCATGGATTCTTAACTCCCTGGATAATATCACGGATCAACATACCGGCGATTGTACCATGCGTAAGACCATTCCCCGAGTCGCCGGTCACAATATGAATGTTCTCATCACCCGGATTGAGTCCGATGAACCCTATCATGTCAACAGGTTCCATCACTTGTCCCGACCATGTATAAGCAATATTGGTAATCATCGGAAAATGAAGCTTACCCCATTCTTCGAGGTATAAGTAGCGATCCGTTTCAGGAATTTCTTCCTTGTCCGCCTGACCTGTTTTGTGATCAGCGCCGCCGATGATGAGAAGATCACTCGTTTCATTAAACGGCTGAACGCGCACGTAATGGTATGGTTTTGCGACCCATGGGGTATTGTTGTCACCCGAATCCCACCAGAGTGAACGCTGTAGCGATCCCTTTGGGATTTCAGCCGCCACGATATAGGTGCGGTACGGGTGCTGCTTTGTGTGCATTGTGACGATGTCATTTATTGGCGAGTTCGTAGCAACAACAATCTCCTGCGCCAGCACACGAAATTTTCCAACCGTTACACCTTCCTTCGACACACGATCAACATGGCTGTTGCAATAAATTTCGCCTCCGGCGTCCCTGATCGCCTGAGCGAGCCCAACCAGATATTTCACAGGGTGAAACTGCGCCTGGCGGGAAAAGCGGATACACGGGCCCGAATGATTTTCCAATCCGGGAACGGCGGGGAGAAGTTCGACGTCCAGCCCGGCACGTTGCGCTGCTTCAAATTCCTTTTCCAGTGTTGATATGTCATCCGATGTATGAAGGAAGAGGTACCCGTCGACACGCTGGAACTCACAATCGATCCCCGCCTCCTGCGCAGTACGTTCAACGAAGTCGATAGCTGCCGTATGGCTCGCGGCCGCGAGGGCCGACTTTTCAGGACCGAATGCCTTTTCGATCTCGTAGTAGCGGTCGTCAAGCGCATTAGAGAGGTGCGCGCTGGTGCGACCCGACTCTCCGCTGGCAATTTCCCCATCGTCAATTACAACGACACGTCTACCTTCCTTCGCCAGACAATACGCGACGGTGAGTCCTGCAATACCAGCGCCCACCACCACTACTTCGGTATTCAAATCGCGGTCGACGGACGGAAAAGCGGGTCGTGACGCTGAATCGGTCCAGAACGAGTCGTGGTAACCCGAGGTATGATCCGGGAAATTATCGTGTGAGTCCATTGCAAATTTTGTTTTGAGTTCTTTTATATCGTTTAATGTGAAGGCGTGCCATCTAATCCCTCCGCGCGTAGATCCTCCAGGGCGCGTGCCCCGGGCGAAATATCTTCTTCGCATGCCTGAACTGACAATTCCTGGCCATCATAACCATTGAAACGACCACCGCATCGTAGGTTCTCGCCCATAAAAACGCGAAGTTCTTCCCGTTCACATCGCCTCCTTCTCCATCTTTTTTCAATTAATCAGGGCATGCTGAATGCAGCCGCCATAAAAGCCGAGAATATCAGGCATTGCCCGCTCGTGCGAGATCGTCGCTGCCTCCCTGGAGGGCATCGCTCCCTGCTTTGTCTATCCCGGAAGCACCTGTGAAACGCCGGACCTTGTCGACGAGTCGTCTGATCGATTGACTTCTTTCCTTCGTAAGTAACGAACCAACAATTGCAGCAGCAGCTGAAGCCGTCAGCACCGTGATAAGAATTCCTTTACCTGAGATCATATATTATTCTTTTTGTTTCAAATCATTCTTGAGACGAAAATCACAAAAGCGATGCCCTTTGGCGCGCCCCAGCCCGGGAAACCGAACCAACGCTATCCCTATCTGCTGAGTACTGAATTCCACAGGAGATTTAGACGGAAACAAAAAAAGGGCCTTGCGGCCCTTTCTTGTAGTCATGCTTTAGAATCAGTCCGCTTCCTCCTGATCAGCCTCCGCGTTGATGTTACTCTCCGCGATCTCTGTGAGCAGTTGGTCGGCCTCTTTTTCTTCTGCCAGCGTCTGCGCCAGCAGATCGGCCACGTCGTTACGACCCATTGTTTTAGCAAGGGTTACGAGCCCGCCGTAGGAAGCAATTTCATAGTGCTCAGCTTTCTGGGCGGCCATAATGATTGCGGCGTCACGTGTTTTGGAACCGGATTCCGTCTCCTCGATCACGCTCTCACCTTCTTTTGTTATACCCTCCATTGCTTCGCATTTCTTCGACTGAGGTTTCTGATCCAGGAGTTCGAACACCTTCTCGAGTCTGGTGATCTGTTCCTGTGTGATCGCAAGATGTTCTTCAAATGCCTCTTTCAGCTCATCAGTCGTTGCCGCCTTCTGAAGCTTAGGCAATGCCTGCACGAGTTGCTTCTCGGCTCCGTAAACATCTTTCAATTCACTAAGAAAATATTCCTGAAGCTGTGACGCACCATTTTGAGCGCCATCTGACTTGCGTGTGCTTGAGTTTGCCATAATAATCTAGTTTAGAGATTTGTTTTAATCAGCACGAAAAGCAAAAATGTTATGCCACTTTCTTGTGTGCCGTAAACAGATGTATCCCGGATGACTACGATAATCGCTTTTCGTGAATGACCATCTCTACAGGTCGGCCTACAAGTGTCGTCCGGATAATCTGAAGCATTTCGGTGTAGGTTGCATCCCAGGATGTAGCGGCAAGATGCGAATCGACCTTTTCAATCCAGTCATCATTGTCTTTACGCTGAAGAAGCTGTTCGGCGACTTTTACGAACTCATCGGGTGTGCCTGCGATCTGAACGAGGCCTTTGTTTCCGTACGGTCTTATCACGTCAATGATGGGAGTAGCGATAACAGGCTTTCCGCCGGCAAGGTACTCAGCGGTCTTTACGGGATTGGCATATCGCGTCGCTTCCGTGTGACCATACGGAATTATCGCTGCATCCCACCCGGCAAGGTATAACGGTAGCTCACTGTATTGTTTTTTTCCGAGGTAATGGATGTTATTAAAATTGGGAAGTGCAAACGGGCTGATTCCTTCTACGGGTCCGATCATCACAAATTGCCACGCCGGCCTGAGACTCGATACGTTTTCAAGAAGTCCGAGGTCGATCCGTCCATCGATTACGCCGAAAAAGCCGAATCGCGGACCTGGAATTTCTTTCTGATCAGGAGGTTCCTCCACAACATCCCTCGCTCTGCTGAAATGTTTCTTATCGATGCTCCCAGGAAAAAGATAGGTCCGATGATGTTGTTTTTTCTTGACCTCGTAGATACTGGGTCCGGCAGCAAACACGATATCCGCCTTGCGCGTAAGTTCCGCTTCAAGGTCTTTAATCTCGTTTGAAGCGGTCCGAAACGACGCAGACAGATTCACGCAATCGTACACAACAAAGCGTGGCCGAAAATTCTTTGAGTAACGAAGCGCCGCTGAGGTATAATACCAGAACATATAGTCCGTGACTTCTTCCTGATGGAAAAAATTCCCGAGAAGGTCGCCGGTGCGAAAATCGGCGTCGGCACGTCCCTCATCGCCGGCAAGGTGCAGCGTTATGACAACGACATCACCGTCACGCTCAGCCTTAAGCACGTCCTCCCGCGCATGAAACACCGGTTCT